>NZ_JAEHCA010000029.1:0-53715 GCF_016483345.1 Bacillus cereus group sp. N24 | reverse complement strand
AATAGGAAACTATAGCCTAGTGGAAATAGAAGCGCCTAAAGGTTATGAATTATTGAAAGATAAAGTAGCTGTAAAAGTAGAAAAAGATAAAGTAATAGAAATGAAAATAGGAAATAAAAAATTGCCAGATCCAATAGGGAAAATAAAGCTGGTGAAAGTAGACACAAATGATAAAAATAAAAAGCTAGCAGGAGCAAAGTTTTATATAGAAGATTCAAACGGAAAAGTAGTTGGGGAGTTAATAACAGATGAAAAAGGAGAAGCGATATCTAAAGATTTACCAATAGGAAACTATAGCCTAGTGGAAATAGAAGCGCCTAAAGGTTATGAATTATTGAAAGATAAAGTAGCTGTAAAAGCAGAAAAAGATAAAGTAATAGAAATGAAAATAGGAAATAAGAAATTGCCAGATCCGGGTGGGAAAATTGAAATTGAGAAAGTTGATGACAAGGATATCAATTTAAAACTAAAAGGTGCTGTATTTCAAGTGTTAAATAAAGAAGGGAAAGAAGTTGCTAAATTAACAACAGATGAAAAAGGAAAGGTGATTTCCAGGCAATTAGTACTAGGAAAATATACGATTAAAGAAATAAAAGCACCAAATGGATATATGTTACTTAGAGATCTAATAGAGGTAGAAATTACAGAGGCAGTAAGGACACAAAAAATAACAGTAAAAAATGCGAAGAATAATTGGATGATTCCTAATACTGGTGGCAGCGGTACAACAATTTTTTATGTGGTTGGTATTTTGGTAATGTTTGGTGTGTTATATTTCTCTAAGAAAAATCATGTGTAAATAGTTATGAAAACAGTATATATAATGAACTGTTTTCATAAAGTTAGACAGATTTTGCATTAGACAATTTTAATGGCATGAATTCGGTATTGTACCGGGCTCATGCTACTGAATTTCCCCTTAATTCGTTTGTTGTGATAATAATCATTATATTTTTATGACGTTTAACAATTCATTTTTTCGCTAAAGTACCACATAACGGAATAATAGAAAAGTTACATTCGACTGAATGGTTTTATTTAATAAATCCAATTTGCTTCTTAGTTCATTCGGAAACAACTTTAAACTTTTCTTTCATATTAGAGGAGGGATATATGTTTCTTAATTTGTTGAAGCAGGAAAGGTTATAGTAAACATAGAATATATTAATAAATCAAAATGTTTACGGGGTGAAAATGATGGTAATAAAACAAGATGAAATTAAAGTAGTAGTTGGAGCTGGAGTGTTTAATAATAATCCAGGTTGGATTCAAACGCAAGAAGAAGAACTTAATTTACTAGACAATACCACTTGGGAAGAAAGATTTGAATACAATTCCATTTCAGCTATTTTAGCTGAGCATGTATGGGAACATCTTACGTTTGAAGAAGGTGTAAAAGCAGCTGAAATTTGTTATGAATTTTTAAAACCATCAGGTCATATTCGATGCGGCGTCCCTGATGCATTTTTTCCGGATGAAACATACCAAAATATAGTTCAAATAGGCGGACCTGGGCCGAAAGATCATCCTGCTGCAAGTCATAAAATAGTTCATAATTACAAAACATTAACGAAAATGTTTGAAACGGCTGGATTTGAGGTAGTTCTACTTGAGTATTGTGATGAAAATGGTCAATTTTATTACAACGACTGGGATGCGAATGACGGGGTTATTTTCCGTTCGAAAAGGTATGATTCTAGGAATCGAGGCGATAAACTTGGTTTTCCATCGTTAATTGTTGACGCAATTAAAAGATAAGTCATTCAAATAAAGTAGGTATTAGTTCATGAGTCGCAAATGCGGCTTTTTTATTTATAATAAATCAATTTTCAAAATGTCATCTACACATTAAATTAATATTTAGTTGCCATATAGATTTCTTTTATGTATAAATTCGTGTAAAATAAGAACATATATTCTGCGCGAGAGTGAGGGGAATAAATATGTTAGCTGAGATAGAGAAACAATCTAATGGGTATATTGTAAAATTTCAACGCCAATTTCCTTATACGATAGAGGAAGTTTGGTCTGTGTTAACTGAAAACAGTAAGCTTAAAAAATGGATGTCTAATTTGCAGATTGAAAACCTTAAAACAGGTGGAATGATAAAGTTCGATATGATGGATGGTTCATTTTTAAATATTGATATTTTAGAGTGTCAACTAAATGCAGTACTTGAATTCAAATGGGATAAAGATCGTGTCCGATTTGAAATACATAAAGCAGGAAATGGATCCCTATTACTTCTTAAAGAATTCATTCATGAATTAACAGATCATACACCGAAAGATATTGCTGGTTGGCATATTTGTTTAGAACTTTTTTCTTCCGTGTTAGAAGGAAAAGAGAAAGAATTTCCAAAAGCTGAGTGGCAACAATGGTTTGAAAAATACAAGGTTAAGATTCATGAACTGAAAGGATAATTACATAATAGGTAATATTCATTATGTAATTATTATATTATGAAAATGATTTTTTAAGAAAATAAGAATAGAGGTTAATATGAAAGTAAATCAATTAATTGCAAATAACATAAATAAATTAGATGCTATCATTCCGTTTAATAAATCACTTGGTATTGCTGGTTTATCTGGATCTGGAAAAACAACTCTTTGTCAAACAATTGGTGAAGAATCAAAGAAGCGTCTAGTTTCCTTATTGCCAAAGGCTGAATATCAATATTTATTTCCTAATATAATGGAGACTAATTTTAGTGCTATTAAGATGGAAGAAATGCCTTTAGTCCTTTTTCTAGGGAAATCATCGATTTCTTCCAATCCGCGCTCGACAATTGGTACTCATACAGGTGTTTTTAAAGAGATTCGTGAAAAACTTGCTGAAGAATTTAATCTATCTCCTGAGGTTTTTTCATTTAATAATCCGCTAGGTTGGTGTGCTGCTTGTAAAGGGCGTGGTACTACTAAAAATATTGAGTGTAAAAAATGTAAAGGAAAACGTTTTAGTGAAGAAGTTGAACAACATACTATTGAGTTATTTGCTACACCACATACAATTTCGGATATTAACGATTTAAGTGTTGAATCTATTCTTTCATTAGCAGAAGAATTAAATATTAGTGAAGCAAAACAACACATTTTACAAAATATTATTAATATGAACATTGGCTATTTAACATTAAATCGAATTATGGGTACGTTATCAGGTGGAGAATTAACACGACTTTACTTAGCTGAATTCATGGCAGTAAGTGAAAATGCAGTAATTATTATTGATGAGATTTCTGTGGGGCTTGATCACGTAACATTATTACAAATATTAGAAGAGATCAAAAAATTAGGGTGCAAAAATCAAATTTGGCTCATTGATCATTCAGATACAGTACTGGATACAACTGATGAGCAATTATTCTTTGGACCTGGTAGTGGAAAATATGGCGGGAAAATTGTGAAAGAATCACCAAGGCCAAAGCCATTACTATCAGAACGAAATAACGAAATGCCAACAGAATATTATACATTCCATGAATTATATTGTCGAAATATCCAAATGACTAAGTTTCAGATTCCTAAAAATAGACTTGTAACTGTTACAGGGGAATCAGGATGTGGAAAATCTACACTTGTTAATGAATGTATCGCTAAAGATTTTCAAAAGCGATATCCAAAAGACAAACTTGTTATGGTAGGACAAGATCGCAATCAGTCAATTACAAGTCGATCAACCGTTGCTACTTTCCTTGATATTAAAAAGAAACTGACAAAGTATAGTGAAGAAATTGATGATATTTTTGAACGTTCAATTGAGGATATTATTGATGACCTTCCAAATGAAGATATCGCATATAAGCGCTTGAGTTTACTAATCAAATTAGGACTCGGTTATTTAACATTAGAAAGAAAAACACAAACATTATCAACAGGTGAGTTTCAATGTGTTCATTTAGTGTCGGAGTTATTTGCCAACACAAGAAACCCACATACTTTATTTATTTTTGATGAGCCTTCAAAAGGTTTATCACAAAATATTTTAAATCAATTTATAGATAGTGTCAGAGGGATTTTACAAGATGAATCAGTCTCAATCATAATGATTGAACATAATAGTTACATGCTAGAAAGTTCGGATTACATTGTTGATTTTGGGAAAAGACAGCTTGAATCTGTAGAACATCTTGATGTTATTAGTCATAATGATTATTATCGTCAAAAGAGTAGTGTGAAAAAGGCTGCGCAAATACATATTTCTTCAACGCTAAAGCGTAAAGAAGGAATTCACTATGTAAAAGAAAATCATATTAACTATTTTAAAAATGCTGAAAACGTTTATAAGGGTGGTATTTTAAAAAGTTTATCATCAATGGCCCGATTAATTTATGGCGAATATGAATCTGATACAATTGCACCAATAATTGCTATTGATCTTGAAAGACATTTGTATAGTCAATATAGTTTCTTATATGAGATTGGTGGATTAATTAATCAAATTATAGCTTCCCATCCAACCAATAAAGATACGAGAAGTTTTGATTTTTATTCACAGGATAATCACTGTCCGTCTTGTTCAGGTCGCCTTAAGATTGAAATCTTTAATAAAGACATTACAATACAAGATAAAAATGTTCCATTTTGGGGTGGTTTATTCGATCCGGAAATCATGAAAGTATTGAAATTTTATCAATATGAAAAAATAGAATTTTTATTTGAAGAAATTAAAAATGAACTCGGTCATGATTTATCAAAGAGCTATAATGATATGTCAGAAGAGGAAAAACATACATTTTGGTACGGGTATTTTGAAAAATCATTTTATGATAAGAAAGGTAAGACACGTAGAACATGGGTAGGATTTAATACGATCATTGGTGGATATATTGTGATTTCTAAAGCAGCTATTAAAGAACAAATTAAGGAATCTAAAGAAATCGTGACATGTCCAATTTGTGAGGGGACGGTTTTAAATCATCATAAATCGCTTAAGTTTGGAAACTCAGATATTCGTGAAATAATTAATCAGCCTATGGATGAAGTGTTGAACACAGTTGGTAATTTACCGGCACTCGTTAAATTGAAGTCTATAATAGGTGGAGATATGAGATTGACGGAAGATGTTTCTTTATTGCCAAGAAAAATGCAAGTTGCACTGAAAATGTTCGAATTAGAACAAGCAAGTTTTTCAAATTATGAAATAGTGTTACTAAATGTTTTACCATTCTGGGACGAAATTAAAGGGAATATAGAATCCATTAGCGCCAATAATCAAGTAACTATTTGTGATTTTTCTAATGTTTATGAAACAAGAGAAACCATTATAGATCAGTATTTCACAAATGGAAAATATAAAAAACTAACATATGTTTACGAAGCATTTGGTTACAAAAAATTAGTTACACAAATTAATAAAATTAAAAAAAGCAACCCATGTCCATTCTGTAACGGAAAGAAAGTTATAACTGAAGATAACCTACATGATGGCGTGTTTAAATTAACAATTCCATGTGTCACTTGTAATGCAAGTGGTATTAATGATGAAGGGCTTAAAGAAATTGTTGATGGCATAGATGTGCAAACATGGTTAACTGGAACAGTTAGTGATGTTGTGGATGAAAGTTTATTAACGGAGGCCGTTGCACAAATACCGATTTTTAATCGTATTCGTGAGTTGGATAAACGAGATATGATGGCTGTTTATGAATGTTTAGAGATTAATAAGTAAAATTTTATTAGTTTATGTGTTATTAAAACCACTAACTCAATTAATATTTAGCGTGTATTCTTAATGGTAAATGTAATAGCACAGTATGATTATTACGAAATAACGAAAGAAGATCCAACTTCTTAATGTCAAAATTAAGAAGTTGGATTTTTTAGTATTTTTATGTCCCATATACAATATTTCTCACTATGGAAAGAAGTATAAGTGGAAGGGAGAATGAAAACTAAAAGGGATAAAAGGTTGATATATTATGTAATAATTATATTATAAAAATGAAAATTAGAGATAAATATAGGTCATGAGTGCTAATTTTGGTTGTTTATAAACCTTTTTGTTTTATTATCTGATTTTTTAAATTTAACAGAAATATATACTTGAATGAAGTATATATTTCTGTTAAATTTATCCTATGGACAGAACAAGTTTAATTAAAGGTCATTTAGAAATGTGTGTATTATCGATTTTATCGAGAAAGAAAAGTTATGGATATGAAATTATGAAAGAGCTTGAAGTACACAATTTAAAATTGAAAGGAGTAGGAAGTATTTATCCCATTTTAACTAAGTTGAAAAATCAAGAATGGGTTAATACATATCAAGAAGTAACAGCCAGTGGCAAAGTTAGAATTTATTATGAAATTAATGACAGCGGGAAAATACGACTTGAGAAGAAAATTAATGAGTGGCTAGAATTGCAATCTGATATTCAAACATTATTAATAAGCGGTTTGAAAGGAGACCTTTTGAAATGAGGAATGAATTAAAAGGTAAAGAACAGCAATTTTTAACTGACGTACTTAAAGAATTAAAGCAATACGATATAAGCATAGAAGAAAGGGAAAATATTAAACGACAATTATTAGAACATTTTCAAGAATGTCGTGAAGATGGTGAGGATAGTATAAATAATCTAGGAACTCCTCAATTATTTGTTCAAGATTTTTTGGAAATAAATGAAATTGATATACGAGTAAAAATGAAACAATTTCAAAATGTAAACGGAAAATCAAATGCATTACTATTAAGTGGTATATTCATCGCATTTATTACTTACCTCACCTCACAAACTACACTTTCAATATTTTTAACTGAATCATTTCATTCAACTCATAGTAAAAATTCATTTAATTATAATCTTTTATATCGTATAGCAGAGAATCAGTGGTGGAACTATGTATTAATAATGATTAGTTTTACGCTCTCTGTATTAGTATTTATTAGCCTAGTAATTTATAAAAAAAGAAAGCTATCTAAAGTATAATGAAGAAAATTATCTATAAAGTATTTCAAATTTGTATTCTTTGTAATGTATTAATATTATGTATCGTACATTCAAAAGTTTATGCTGGGCAAAATATTAAAGTTACTTTAGATAAGTACATTGAAAAATTTATAAAGGAGCAGAACATTCCAGGAGCTACTGTTGCAATTGTACATCATAAAGATGTATTCTTCGCAAAATCGTGGGGAATTACTGGAGAGTCTGAAAAAAAGGTAACTAGTAAAACGCCGTTTGCAATCGGTTCAATAAGTAAATCTTTAACAGCTTTAGCTATAGTAAAGTTAATAGAAGATAAAAAAATAAAATTAGAGGATTCAGTTCAACAACATCTCCCTTGGTTTAAACTAAAAAATACTCAATTAACCTCGAATATAACAATCCAACATCTACTAACTCATACGAGTGGAATAAATACATTTGAAGGTTTAGCATTATCAGATAAGCAATTAAAAAGTTCTACATCATTAAAAGAAAATGTAATGAAACTTTCAAATGTAAAATTAACGGCTCCACCAGGGGAAATATATCAATATAGTAATGCGAATTATATTGTTTTAGGTGCACTTATTGAGGAAGTAACAAATGAAACATATTCTTCATATATGGAAAAGCATGTTTTTCAGCCATTAAAAATGAATGGTGCAGCAGCAAATAAAGATAGTGCATATGAAAAAGGATATTTAACAGGCTATCAATCTTGGTTTGGAATACCAAGAAAAAGTGTAGTGTCCTATGATAATGCTGGGACACCATATGGTTATATTACCGCGAATTTGGAGGATATGATTCAATATATTATGTTTTTAAATCGTCAAGAGCACACTCAATTTTTAAAGAGAGAAAACATTGACCTTTATTTATCACCACTTTATAAAATAAATCCAGAAAAAAGTTATGGGTTTGGATTAAGAACAACGAATTTAAATGACAACGAAACGATGATTTGGCATTCAGGATCTACCCCCGATGCTCATGCTGAAATGTTTATTTTAAATAATAGCGGTTGGGGTGGTGTAATCTTAACGAATAAAAATCATGTATTAGAAGAGGGGGCACTAGTGGTATTGAAAAAGGGGATTATTAGTATTTTGAATGGTGAAGAACCTAATGAAGTTCCTAAAAATATCCCAATCACACAAATTGTTATGTCGTTAGTTATACTCATACTTTTCATTACATCAATTATGTTAAATAAAAAATATAAACATAAGAAAAATCGTAAAAAATCCAATTGGTTTTTCGTAGGGAGTCTATTTCTAATATTATCAATTATTTTAATCCCACTTCTTACTTATAGCACAAATTCACCGTGGCATACGATTGAAGTATTTTCAGCAGATGTAGCCTTACTAACTAGAATTATAATAATCTTATTTGCTGTAAACGGACTAATATCAATCTTAATTGCCTTAAGAAGGCAGAAAGAAGGTAATTAATTAAAGAATTATAATTCAAGTTGTTATAAACAGTTGACTCTCACACGATGTCATTGTTTAAAATAAAGTTGAGCTTCGAAGTAGACAGAATTTTTAGGAGGAAACCATGTTTAAAATTGGAGATTTTTCAAAATTATCTTCCATTAGTATACGTATGTTGAGACACTACGATAAAGTGGAGCTATTACAGCCAGTAAAAGTCGATGAGCAAAGTGGTTATCGATATTATTCAGCGGCTCAACTAAAGAAAGTAAATCAAATTCAAACGTTTAAAGATATGGGGTTTAATATCGCTACCATTAAAGAAATAATAGAATGCGATAATATGGATAGTATAAAGGAGCAATTTCTAAATCGTAGTACTCAAATTAAAGAAGACATGAATAACCTCCAAAAACAATTACGTCTCCTCGAAAACTCAATGAAAACGATGAGAGAGGATGTTGTTGAGATGAACTATCATGTTTCAATAAAAGAAATTCCAGAAAGAAATGTAGCTACTGTTAGAAAGGTTATTCCATCGTATAATTGTGAAGGCGATTTATGGAGTATATTAATGCAAGAAATTCATATGAAAAATATTAGTATGGCTCACCCGAGTTATAGTATCGCTGTCTTCCATGATCAAGAATACAAAGAAAATGATGTGGATATAGAAATACAGCTAAATATCTTAGGAAAGCATGAAAATACAAAAGATGTTCATTTTCAAAAAATAGAGCCAATCAAAGTAGCTTCTATAACACTAAGCGGAAGTTATGAACAAATGACAAACGTAAATGAAGCAGCCGCAAAATGGATTGAGACGGAAGGTTACGAATTAGCAGGCCCAATGTTTAATATTTATCATGTGAGCCCAGCGATGGAAACGGATCCTAATAAGTGGGTTACAGAGGTTTGTTATCCAATCAACAAATAAGCAAAAAAAGGCATATTTTATGCCTTTTTTATTTTATTGTACTCAAAAGTGTATAGAAAAATGGTGTGTCTGTTGGATTCATTCACTCTAAGTTTGAATGTGAGAATAAATGAGGTACTTAAAAATATTTTTCATCTAATTGAAATTGTGTTTTAAGTAAAGCCCTTAAGATAATATACAGGTGAATAAAATTAATTTAATGATATGTGTATCCTCCATCAGGAAATAATACACTACCCGTAGTAAACTCATTTTGCATTAAAAACAGGACAGTATGTGCAATTTCATCATTATGCCCAGGTCTTTTTACAAGAGAAAGAGACTTATAATCTTCATAAGCAGCTAGTCTTTTTTCGTTTTGTTCATTCTCTCTTTGTATCGTTCCAGGAGAAACAACATTAACTCTAATCGAAGCTAATTCAACAGCTAAAGCTTTTCCTAAACTTTCAATAGCACCATTACAAGCTCCATAAGCAGGAGCACCTTTAAGTGGCCTTTGGCTAAATGCACCAGACATTAACACGATAGATCCTGATTTTGAAAGAAAAGGAATGGCATATTTCACGGCATAATATTGAGGCCAAAACTTTCCGATAAAGCTACTTTCAGCAATTTCCTCTGTAGTGGTTATTGGTCCAAGTGTGTAAGAAGCCCCCGGTGTAAATAAATGATCAAATTTCCCGACATCTTTGAAAAAATTTTGTAATTGCTCTTTATTTTGATTATCCAATACATAAGTTTGAAGGTGATTGTTATTTATTAATTCTTGAGCAGCCTTTAGCTTTTCTTCCGAGCGTCCGGCAATAATAACATGTGCGCCTTGTTCAACTGCTTGTGTTGCTGTCGCTAATCCAATACCAGAACTTCCACCAATAATAACGATTTGTTTATCTTTTAATGTAGTAAAAGACATGATTAAGCCTCTCCCTTAATATAAAATTAAAAATAAATATGTGTTGCTTTTATTATTCGTTAAAAAATGGTTATTGAAAAGTAGGCACTTTACTTGTACTTAGTCGCAACTTTCGTACTAATGAAGTAGTGAACGGAGAAATAAACATGAAAAATGATTTATTATGATCTATGATGGGATGGGAGAGGTGAGAAGATGGATTTACAAGAACCTAAATTAAAAGGGGTAATAGCGACATTACAAATAATCGGTGGGAAATGGAAGCCATTGATTTTATTTATTTTGCTAACAGATGGAACGAAACGGTTTGGTGAATTAAAGAGATTAATACCCGATATATCTCAAGGAACATTAGCGAAGCAGCTTCGTGAATTAGAGCAAGATCAACTAATAAAACGTGAAATGTATCAAGAAATACCACCTAAAGTAGAATATAGTTTATCTGAGCATGGAAAAACGGTAAGCACGGTGTTGGATAGTATGTGTGGTTGGGGTAGAGGACATTTAGAATTCATCGATAAAAATAGACTATAAAATTATTATGTAAACTAAATGATTTTGCGGAAAGGTATTTTTTTGATAATTTATATTTTATTATATATAATTAAACCATGTTATTATACATAGAATCTTCGAATTGAGATGGGGTAGATGAAATCCTATATTATTCGAAGTAACTAGTTGTTCGGGGCTGAAAAAATGCATACTAGATATAAAAGAAGCTTTACGAGAATATAAACTATGAGTCTATATCGAGGATCGTCAGTATTAAACATTTCATGCATTTTACAAAGGGGAAATAATAAAATGAACGAATTAGAATACAAAAACTTTTATGAGAAAGTAGGAAGATTAAATGGGTGGGATTTCAGTAAGCTGAAATGTGAAACGGTAGGAGACACTTGGGACTTTTATGGCGAAGTGAAAGAAAGATGCAAACCATCAGACATGCTACTTGATGTAGGTACAGGTGGAGGAGAGAATGTACTTAACATAGCATCTTCAGCTAAATTGTTAATTGGAATAGATAATTCTAATGGCATGATTGAAACAGCACATTCCAACTTGAAAAAAGTAGGTGTACAAAATGTTGAGTTTCTCCAAATGGGTTCTGAAGCTTTAACGTTTCCGCATGCTTATTTTGATATTGCTTCTAGTTGTCATGCACCGTTTCTAGCATCTGAGTTAGCAAAAGTAATGAAAAAAGGTGCTTTTTTCTTAACACAACAAGTTTGTGAACATGATAAATTAAACCTTAAAGAAGCATTTGGCAGAGGACAATGCTTAGGTGAAAGAGATGGCACTTTAAAAGAAAAGTATATGAGTGAACTTATTAGTGCAGGATTTGAACTCGTGCAAGTACGTGAATATGATGTTACCGATTATTACAGTACACCTGAAGATCTCATTTTTTTATTAAAACATACGCCTATTATTCCTAATTTTGGAGAAGAGGAAGAGGATTTTACTATTTTACAAAAGTTCATCGACGCGAATAGTTCTGAAAAGGGGATTCGTACGAATTCAAAGAGGTTTATGATTATTGCTGTTAAATAATAATATACATTAGCGTAAAGGCAGATTTTCTTTTAAAGAAAATATGCTTTTTTGTATAGAAAAAAGCAGGGTAAACTTGAAAAAAGTAGAAATAATCATAATGTAAATTTGAAAATTAAAATATGGAGGATAACTGTTTTGAAACGTTACTATATTAACAATGAAAAATTAAACGTACATATTACTGAGTGGGGAGAAAATGATAAACCCGTTATTTTTTGTTTACATGGATTAGTAGTACAAGTTTAAGTTTTATAGAAATCGCAGAAAAACTAAAGGAAGAGTATAGACTTATATCCATTGATGCACCTGGGCATGGTAAAACACCGCCCTTTGAAAGAACAGAAGATTATGAGATGCAAAACTTAGCATATTGGTTAAATGAAATAATAAATGAACTGAAAATTGAACATTTTTATTTTCTATCACATTCGTGGGGAAGTTTTGTAGCTCTATTTTATTTGTTACATAATCCAGAAAAGGTATTAGGGAGTATTCTCATTGATGGAGGGTACCAAACGAAAAGGCTTCAAGAAGAAACGTTGGAAGAAGAAATTGCTTATTATGAAAAGGACTTTGAAGAGTATGTATTTAATAGTTGGGATGATTTCTTTAAAAGTGAAAAAGAAGTGTATACAAGATGGTCTCCATTATTAGAACTTGCAGTTAAGGATATTGGTATAGAAATAGATAATAAAGTATGTTGGCATGCGAGGGGTACAACAGCTGGTAATATCGTAAAGGGTATGCACAAGGATGAAATAATGGATATATATGAGGAGTTACCATCTAATATAATATTACTTCGTGCTACAGTACCAGAAATTTGGGATGAGTATAGAGGGAAGACAGCGAGTATTTTTAGTGAGAGAACAAAAGCGACAGTAAAACTAATCCCGAATTCTACCCATCTGTTACATTGGGATTATCCGGAGGTTATAGTAGAAGAAATAAGAAAACATTGGTAAAGTCCAATATAATTTAAAAAGGTTGATTCTTGTAATGTATTAGAATCAACCTTTTTGAAGTGGATGTAATAAAACGTATTGAGCAAGTTGTTTGCTTAAAGTGTTATTTTTTTGCCGGTGTATTTCCCATCGCGATAGAAATTCTATTCCAACTATTAATTTGATTAATAATCAAGACAAGGTCAATATATTGTTTTTCATCATAATGTTCACATACTCGTTTGTATAGGGAATCAGGAACTCTTTTAGTAGGAATAAGTGTAATATGCTCAGCTAATTCAATTGCGATTTTTTCCTCCGCTGTATAAAAAGTACATTCACCCCAAGTACTTAAGCAATAAATTCTTTGTTCAGTCTCTCCCATTTTTCGTGCATCAGATGTATGTAAATCTATGCAGTAAGCACAGCCATTGATTTGAGAAACTCTAATTTTAATAAGTTCTCTAGTCGTTCGATTAATCGTGGATTGTTTTGTGTACTTTTCCATGTCCATCATAATTTTCATAGCATCAGGTGCAGCATCATAGTAAGAAATTCTTTGCGTCACAACACAACACTCCTTTTAGCTTAAAATATTATTCATTATATCTTGAAGTGGTCGTTCATACTAATTATTTGTACTAAAACGCAAACTGCTTAAAGCTTAGATTGTATTAGCTGAAATGTTAACGCAACAGTTCTAATACAAAAGTAGTAGTTTGTTAATTAAAGTTTCAATCTCCAGATGGATTTTTCCTGTTAGTTTTTGAAATACAATACTAATAGAAATAATGAATTTGGAGGTTTATTATAATGATTACACACATTTCAGATATTAAACTACAAACTGTTTCTATAGAAGGAGTAAAACAAGTATACAGAGATATATTATCTTTTCCGATAAAAAAAGAAACAGCATCATTTATTCAATTTGAAGTAACGCCATACACAACAATTAGTTTTCAGGAAGTGTATGAACCAATTGCACCTGCGCATTTCGCTTTTGAGATTCCATATTCAAAATTTCAAGAAACAGCAAACTGGCTTGAAGGATCTGGTTTACTCATTGTGAAATGGAAAGATGGTCATACAATTGACAAGGAGAGCGGTCGATTCAATTTATACTTTAAAGACGGTGATGGAAATCTTCTTGAAATTATCGCACATAGTTATATTAATGAAGAGGTATTAGTTTCACATTCACCGTTAAACGTTTTATACGTAAGGGAAATTGGTCTTCCTGTTAAAAGTGTACCTGTATTTACGGAGTGGTTGAAATCAAATCTAAATATGAAAACGATGGAAGATGGGGACATTTTTAACTTTGTTATAGGTGGCACTGCATACATTGTTGCAACTTGGTGGCAGCGACCTTGGATTCCAATTGCGATGAAAGCTTTACCACCAAAAGTACACGTTTCTTTCGGAACACCAGATCAAGCATTTTTACAACGAATCCAAAATAATTTGAAGCAAAATAGTGTTCCATATGAATGTAAACATAATGATGTATTATTTATTGAGCAGGGATATACGTTTACTGTCTTGTATACACCAGAGTTCCGTTCTGATATTGCTAATAAATTAAACTTACCACTTTCTATATAGTTATAGAGAGCGGTAAGTTTATATTGTTTTAAAGAATATAAAACCTAGTTATTATGTTGATGTAACATTTGAGCTATTCCTTGACCAAATGACCAGTTCTCAATTGATGTCTCATGTAAAGTAATGAAAACATCAGCGCTAGAGATGTGTAATATAGTAGCTGTGGTAGTTGCTATAGCATTATACAAATCCTTTTTTTGATTCATTGTTCTTCCTGGTCCACACGTAATTGAAACATAAATCATATTATTAGATCGTTTTGTTGAACTCTCTAATAGATAAGAAGAATCATAAAACAGCTGATGAGATGGATAAGGTAAAAACATTTGGAAATAATCGTTTTCGGGGATATTAAAATGTTCCATTAATGAATGATGGATTTTGATACTTACATTTTTTAATAACTTATTATCGGATAATTCTTCAGGATGATAAACAGTAACAAATGGCATATTAGAGCACTTCCTTTCTTTTGAATTCATTTTACTTCCAATCATTTCATTTGTATAATTGAAAATATATTAACTTATTATCAATAAAATCGATAAAGATGGTGTGTCAAATGGAAATAAAAGAATTAATTACATTTAAAAAAATTATTGAAGAAGGAACGTTTTCACAAGCTGCTAAACAATTAAACTATGCCCAATCAACTGTAACAACACATATAAAAAAGCTAGAGAATGAAATAGGTTTTCTATTATTTGAAAGAGGATGGGATGCGAGATTAACAGAAGAGGGAAAACTCTTTGCAGAGGAAGTAGAAAACTTATTAACACATTGGGAGTATTCCAAATCTCAAGCACAACGTATTAGTAATGAAGAGAGAGGGAGTTTAAGAATTGGTCTATTAGAATCTTTTGCTAAAAGGTTAATTCCAATAATATTAAAGTTTTTAAACGATGAAAAACCATATATACATTGTGATTTTGTAGTGGGAAATACTGCACTTTTAGCAGAGATGATTAAACAAAATAAGGTCGATTTTGCGGTGTGTGGACATAATAATAGTTCGAATATAAAATTCACTCCAATAAGTGATGAACAAATTGAATTTATAGTAAATCATCCGAATCATCCTTTACTACAAAAAGATTTTGTTGAAGTATTTGATATTATAGATTACCCCATAATTGTAGGTGAAAATAGTTGTTTTTCATATCAATCTGTAAGTTCTTTATTAGCGGAAAATAATTTGTCTTTTAAGAGAGTATACAATTGTAGTGCTTTGAACCTTATTCCACAAATGCTCTTTGAGAATGCTATAGGAATTATACCAAAAGGTACAATTTTGAATGAAGAAGTACTATCTTTTAAGATTAAGGGTTTTAATTCTAACATTCCGATTGGTATATTAATATCTACTAAAAATAACAATTATTTAAGTCAAACGAAACAAAAAATTATGAACATCATTAAAGTAGCCCTATAATTATGCAGAAAATAATTATAAGGCTATTTTTAATACGTATTTTTCATTTATTATTTCAAAGGTTTTTATAATGACAGGATTTATATGAGTAGAAGGATTCCCTAACATTACAGTGAATTTAAAATAAAGGTGTAGTAATAATACTATATAGTTTAAGGAGGAGAAGACTTGAATTTAGGTGAGTTGATAGCCAAAGGAAATACAGCGAAGATATATCTTCATGAAAATAAAGTTATTAAATTATTTGAGGAATACCTTCCAAACACAGAGTCTACAAATGAAGCAAAAAAACAAAAATATGCTTATTCATGCGGACTACCAGTTCCGAACGTATTTGAAGTGACAAAGATACAAAATAGACAGGCAATTATTATGGAATATGTAAAAGGAGAAAATATTGGCGAACTCCTGCTTAATAATCTAAATAAGGCAAAACATTACATCAATATTTGTGTTAATGAACAAAAAAAGATTCATGCTATACGTGTGAATATAGATGAAATGGAACCAATGAGAGAAAGGTTAGAGCGTCAAATTAAATCTGTTCATAAATTGGATGAAAACAAAAAGAAAAATATTTTACAAAAATTAGATTCAATTGTATTTGATTCTAGGCTATGTCATGGAGATTTTCATCCGTTTAATTTGATTTTGAGTAACGATAACGTAAAAATTATAGACTGGATAGATGCAAGTTCAGGTGATATCCGTGCAGATGTATTTCGTACATACTTATTGTACGCTCAGGTCTCAGTAGAATTAGCTGAAATGTATTTACATATGTATTGTAGAAATACTGGCCTATCAAGAGATGAGATTTTTCAATGGGCTCCAATTATTATTACAGCTAGATTTGCTGAGAAGATATCTCCGCATAACGCAGTTTATTTAAATGGAGTGTTAGATCAGTATGTATAATTAAAAAATAAATAAAATCCAGTAAGTAATTATCCTTATATAGGATGTGGTTTAACTATTGTAGCTAAACCACATTTGCTTTACATTTTGATTAATGAATCTTTATTTTCAAGTTTCATTCTATAAAGATTCATTATCCGTACTTGATTCTCAGTTAATTCTTCTTTATTCCAATACATGTGCATTAAACTATATTCAAATATCTCTTTTAATTTGATAAACAACGGAAGCTTGTCTATCATTTCTTTAGGTAGTTCTCTTTCTTCTTGATACCCGTCAAGTATCGCTTTTGTAATAGAATTCTCATAGTCAACAATATTCCCATTTCCAGCAAATGAATATTCTATTGCACTATAAATTGGAACTGCTAAATCGAATATGTAAAAGTGTTTTTCACAGTCTTGAAAATCAATCATGGATAAGTTTGAATCGCTATCAACTAAAATGTTTTCTAACCATAAATCTCCATGGATCAGGCCGTAGTTCGTAGATGTTTTTGGTAGGTTCTTAATGGAAGATAAAACATCGCATGCAATTTCTCTAATAATAGTCTCTTCATTAGGGATATATTTAAGGAAATTATATTCTTCATTTTCATACCAAGCGTTAATATGTTTAACTCGTTCAATACTTTCAAAGTCTTTAGATATCAGATGTAATTTGCCAATTTCTTGACCCAATTGTTTAAATACATCGGGATTCCATTCACTTCTTGGTAAGTGAATGCCAGGAGCAGCTTTATAAACTACAGCAAATACCTCCTTGTTTAATGTTAATAAAATGTAATGGATAACGTTCGTTTACTAATGTGAGTATTTCTTTTTCTAATTCCTTCATTTTGAATTCCTCTCTATATTTAAATTTTTTCAGCCTAAAAACTAAAAGTTCCTTAATTTACAAAATTCGTGTTTTATTTTATGAAATCCTTTAAAAAGATATATCCTGTAATTTACGTGTTAATAATTAGTAGGGTAGGAACACTCCACAATGATTAAAGTTAAATTGAAAAGTGAATAGAATATATGACAAAATAAGATAGCTGAAAAAATATAAAACAAAGTATTTAAGGATTTTAGAGAATGGTTCGTGTTATAAACCACAAGAAACATCAAAAGAAAGAAACGTATCCCTCTTATAATTTTTAGTGAGGAGTGAAGTAAATGAATGAGTATATACAGCAAATGATTGATTGGATTGAGAAGAATTTGAGGAAGGGATTCTCATTGGAAAAATTATCGCATTACATGGGATATTCCCCTTATTATTGTTCTTTCAAATTTCATCAAGCAACAGGTGTCAGCATTAGGCGTTATGTTCTTCTTAGAAGATTGTATTTATTTACGGAGGAATTGACGAACGGTAGAAAGATAATAGATATTGCAATGGATTACGATTACTCTTCGCAAGAGGCTTATGGTAGAGCTTTTAAAACTGTTTTTGGTATAATCCCAAAAATTTCCAACTTAGCAAGATGCCAATTCAATCATTTGTTAAACTCAATATAAATAAAGAAGAGGAGTTTAAAATGAATATTTCTAGAAAAATAGAGGTTGAGCAGTTACGAAATAGGAAATGTGAACTGTTCGATAAAGACGTACTAAATATATTAAATGGCCAATTTATGTATGAAGAATTTAAAAACGAAAAATTAATGGGAGAGTCTGATTATGCCCCATTTAATGAAGCAATGTGTGTAAATGCTACTAGTACACAAGTTTTCGATGAAGAATTCATTGAAGTAAGAGCAAGGGGGCATAATAGTTCAGTAGAGAATTATATAAAAAAGGTTATAGATCCATTAGAAAAGTTTTTTAAGAATAATTATGAATGTATTGTTTTATGGTTTGGTGAAGATATGTTTTGCCAAATGAACCTAGTAACAATACTTTCTTATCTTGAGCAGTCAGGCTATGAGGGGAGAGTGATTTTAAATAGCTTTAGGGAAGATGAATTCAAAGTCAGTCAAACTGAACTTAAGTTAGGTAACTATTGTTCTGTATACAAAGAGGTATTGGTAAACCATAGAAAACCATCTGTGGATTTACTCCCAGTGATGTATCAGGCTATAAAGTTATATTTAGAAATGTTAAAAGAAGATAATGCTGTAACAAAATTCATCTACAAAAATAAAGAATTATCAAACCAAGAATTATTAATAAAGTTGTTCCATCTTTTTCACGCAATCGGATATGGAGATTCTCAGTACATAGAACTTATTAATAAAATAAAGAAGAAAGCTGCACCTAAAATATAGGTGCAGCTTTCTATTTATATACGTTCAAGTGAATCTAACTCTGCTTCTACAAATGTCATTAATTCTTTAATAGTTTCACCAGAGAAATCAAAACGAATACCAGCTGCTTCATACACTTCTTTTATAGATTTTGAGCTTCCTAGTGATAATGCCTTTCTATAATTATTTAGTGCTTGTTTAGGATCTTCTTTATATTGTTTATACATTTGCAGTGCACCAAGTTGTGCGATTGCATATTCGATATAATAGAATGGTACTTCAAAAATATGAAGTACTGGCAACCAACTCGTTGCTATCCAGTTTTCGTAACCATCGATATGTATGACGCTAGACTGATAAACTTTTTGAAGTTGTAAGTATTTTTCGTTTCTTTCCTCAGCAGTATGATTAGGGTTTTCATACAACCAGTGTTGGAACTGATCTACGATAAGCATACTTGGTAAATATGAAATAACATCTTTAAAGTAGTTTATTTTTGCTTGTTTTAAATCTTCTTTGTCTGTATAGAAAGTATCCCAATAGTCTATGGAGAATACTTCCATTGTCATACTAGCTAGTTCAGCCGTTTCAGCAGGAATTTCTATATACTGTCGTAATTCTAATGGTTTTACGCACTCATTATGAATGCTATGACCCATTTCATGTATGAAAGTAATAATATCATCTTGTGTATAGTTTAGGTTCATAAATATAAAAGATAATTGAGAAGCAGGTAAGTACTCACAAAAACCACCAGCTACTTTTCCTTTACGACTTCCTAAATCTAAGCAATCATGACTATACATTCGGTTTAATAACACTGAAAATTCAACATCTAGTTTATTGAAGATGTAAGTGCATTTTTCAATTAAATCTTTTTCATTTGCAATTGGTTTAAGCACTTTTTGATCAGGGGCTACAGCTGTTACATCCCATGGACGAAGCGTATCTACTTTTAGTTTCTCTTTTTTCTCTTGTAATATTTTATCTTTAAGTGGTACAACGTACTCTCGTATTGATTCGGCTAGTTCATAGCAATCTGCTGCTGTATAATCAAAACGCTCATATTTTTTAAACATATAATCACGATAATTCTCGACTTGAATGTTTTTTGCCTTTTGGTGGCGAATGTTAATTAATGTATTTAAGATGCTTTGGAGTTCTTTTTCAACAGATAAAAATTGTTCGGAAATAATTGTTTTTGCTTTTTCACGGATGTCACGATTCGGATTTTGTAAATAGGATTGTAATTCCGTTATCGTGTTTTCTTCGCCGTCCCAATTTCCACTTAGTCCTCCTGTAATTTCAAAGTACGCTGTTACTAATTGGTCTTCTTTAATTTCTAATTCGATATTTTCCTCGCAAAATAAAGTTTGAGCATTTTTTATTTTTACATCTAATAAACCATATACTTTAGAATCTAATTCCATTCGAAATGGTGACTGTAAGTATTTATTATTAAATAAATTTTGATAACGTTTTAAAAGTGGCTTTACAAATTGTTGATCATGTTCAAAAGTATCTTTTATTTCTTTATTATCTGTATTACTTTGAAAGGCGATATAGTGTAATCGTAATTGTTCTTCGATTTCCCAAATTAATGTAGATTGTTCTTTTAACCAGTGTTCAAGGTCTAGTTTTGAAGAAATCTTTTTATTTATTAAAGTTGAAAGAGCTTGTTCCAATTCAAGTATATTACTAATATCAATCGTATTTACGCGCTGCATTATATATCCCTCACTTTTTATTTACTTATGGAAGTATTCTTTTTCTTTATTACAATCCCTTTTTTTCCTAAAAAGTTTGTACCCACTACTCCAAGAACAATCAGAATTGTGTCGATGATATGGTAGTATGCGATTTGTTCATGTAAGAATGCAACGCCTGCGATAATGGTAATAAGTGTAGATAAATTGCTGAAAACACTTATTTTAGCTGCTTCAATATAAGATAATGAATAGTTTAATAACAATGCGGTCAGTAAAGAAGATAGTAATCCTAAATATAAAATGGAAATAAGAAATGTTCCATTCATAAATGGCTTAAAGAATATAGTTAATGTACCTTTGTTTATATGGCTAGTGATAGCAATTACATTAAAACTAATAAAACCAATCGCTGTCATTGTGTAAGTTAGATCCATTAGCCTGAAATTCTTTGTCATTTTTCGAGCTAACACATTATAGCAAGCAGATGATAATGCCGATAACAAAATAAGAATAACACCGATGAGACTAGTTTCATGTGCCTCTAAACCATTCATGATAAATATATAAATAACACCGATGACAGAAACGAGAACAGAGGTTTTTTGCCATATATTCGTATATTCTTTTAAAAAATAGGAAGCTAATATCATCGTAAATATAGGAATTGCCGCTTGGATAATTCCAGCTTCAGATGAACTTGTATACACTAAGCCAAACGCTTGGAAAGCAAAAAATAGTGCTGGATAAAATATTGCAATTGGTAAAAGGGCAAGTATGTTTTTAAATGATATATTTAACTTTACAAAACCGAAAATAACGGGAATGCTTGCAGCTACGAAAGCAATTGTAAAACGATGAGCAAGAGTATCGAGGGGACTCGTAACTGTTAGTGCTAATTTCACAAACATAAAGGAGAATCCAATAATAAATGAATAGAGTAATGCTGATAAATATGCCTTTGTTGTATGTTTCATAATTTCACCTCATAGTAGTTGATTTCATACTGGCCAGTATACGTACATAGTAATCTTTCTGATCTAGTGCTACAATGTGAACAAATACAAACTGTACCGGTACAAATTAAATGTTGAGGTGGTAATGATGTATAAGTATTTACATGTTTTAAACGACTTAGAAAATATGATTCAAAATGGAGAGGTAAAAGAAGGAAAGAAATTACCGTCTATAAGGTCACTCGTTACACAATATGAATGTAATAAGGCGACAGTTATACGTGCGCTTCATGAATTAGAAAAGCGTCATATTATTTATTCCGTTCCTCAAAGTGGATACTACGTTGTTAAGAAATCCGGGAGTATCATAGAAACTAACGAGATAATTGATTTTGCTTCCTCAGCACCAGATCCAGATGTGTTTCCATATTTAGATTTTCAACATTGTATTAATAAGGCCATTGATACATATAAAAACGACTTGTTCGTATATGGAACGCCGAAAGGTTTACCATCTCTAATTCCAGTTATTCAAAAACAGCTGACAAACTATCAAGTTTTCACAAAAGAAGAAAATATTTTTATAACGTCAGGTGTGCAGCAAGCGCTTGCTATATTAACATCAATACCATTTCCGAATGAAAATGAAACGATATTAATTGAACAGCCAACCTATCATCTATATATTGAATATCTAGAAATAAATAAAATTCCTGTAATCGGTATTAAACGTACGAATGAAGGTATCGACTTAAATGAATTGGAACGTATATTTCGAACAGAAAAAATAAAATTCTTTTATACGATACCGAGATATCATCATCCGCTTGGAACTTCTTATTCTAAAGATGAGAAAGAAAAAATAGTGCTATTGGCTAAGAAGTATAATGTATTTATAGTAGAAGATGATTATTTAGCAGATTTAGAAACTGATTCAAAAGCAGATCCGTTATATAGCTTGGATAATTGTAATCATGTCATATATTTGAAAAGTTACTCGAAGATTATATTTCCTGGTTTACGAGTCGGTGTGGCTGTTATTCCATCAGCAATTGCAAATGCTTTTCATAAATATAAAAAGATTTTAGATATCGATAGTCCAATGATATCTCAAGCTGCTTTAGAAATTTATATAAAGAGTGGCATGTTCGAACGCCATAAAAATAAAATTAAATCTTCCTATTACGATAGATCAAAAAAACTAGCAGAAATATTAGAAAAAGTGCAAAATGAAAACCCACTTTTATTTACATATAAAAAGCATAGTACGATAGGAATTCATACTTGTTTAGAAATACATAAAACAAGTATTTCGGAAATGTTTTTTGAGAAATTGAGTGACATTCAAATAAATATTGATTCTATTGATAAAAATTACGTCAAAGGTTTTCCTAAAGAGAGATTGTTAAAGTTAAACGTATCGAATGTAAAAGAAGATAAGATTGAAGAAGGAATTCGCAAAGTAATCGAGGAAGTAAAGCAATCGGCACGTCTAGATTTTCAATTTAAAAAAGAATAATACGAATAAGGAGGTTTATTGTGAGAGGGAAAATAATAACCTTGTTTGTATGTATTGCTATAGGTATTGGAGCAATGGTAGTTATTAAATATTATATAGATGATGATCAGTGCATAGCAGTTGCAAAATATTCAAGAGGTATTATCGTAGATCAAAATAACGAACCTATATCTAATGTGAAAATTTATGAAGATTCTATTGAAAGTGAGGAACGTAGTATTTCAAATGCACAAGGTGAATTTGAGATACCACATGGTGTTTGTGGTGAAATTGCGTTACAAGTGGTTACTCCAGATGGCGGAATTTATACGAGAAAATATGATAGTGAACATATACCAAAAGTAATAAAGATGGAGTATAAAAAGTAAGAAGAATCATTTTAAACCAATGCAAGGTGAGTATGTTAAATCAAAATTGATAATTTTTTAGAGCACTCAATAGCTAAGTGCTCTTTTTGTGTATGACATAAGTGCATTTTATGGAAAAATATAACAATAAATGATATCCTTAAAATATAGCTTTTATTTTGAATAGGAGGGCGATGGAGTCTATGGCGGTACGTATAGTCGATGATTTACAGCAATTATCTTTGCTCCTTATGTTTTTAAGTACATTTATATTTTACAGATATTTAAAAAAGATTAAACGAGAGAGAAAATTGAGTTGTTTCGAATGGACAATGTATTTTGTCACTCAATTTGCGACATTAATTTGGGCAATTACTTATTTTATTAAACACTTAGCAGAATCGTAAATTCTAATCATTCAATCTAGCTTACTGTTATCTATTAGGTGTATAAATATAGTCTGTATCTAAATCGATGACAACATCGCTTATGACGTCTTCCTGTAATAATTTTGGAATTTTTTCGTATTGATATCGTACACAAAATAAGCTTAGAAGGTCCTCATTAGATATCTCTTCATTTTTTATATTTAAATACATTGTTATTAATTCGTTAATAGAACAGTTATGGCCAATAACATACTCATTTATTCCATATCCATCAAATTCAATTATCATGTTATCACTGCTGGGTGCTAGCCAACGTTTTAGCTTAAAATTTGGATAAAACATCCACATGAAATATATTATACTTCACTCACACAATGTTTTGAAGAATTGAGATCAGGGGTAATTAAACAAAAGTATATGTTTCATATGAATAACGAAAAAATAGAGAAAATATTTGTCACAAACCTCACATCTGTTTCGTCACATTTATGATTATTAAATGAGGAGGAACATATATGAAAATATTTGTAGCAGGTGCAACAGGTGTTATAGGACGTTCTTTATTACCTATGTTAATAAAAGAGGGGCATACGGTATTTGCAATGATTCGTAATGAATTACAAGTAGAAGCAATGAAGAAAATTGGTGCTATACCAGTAATAGCCGATGTGTTTAATCGACAGGTTGTATTTTCTGTATTGGAAGAAACAACTCCCGATGTAGTTATACATCAATTAACGTCATTGTCTACATGGAATTTTGAGGATAATGCAAAAATTAGAACAAAAGGCACTCGTAACCTTGTCGATGCCGCAAAAAATGTAGGGGTAAAGAAAATAATCGCTCAAAGTATTTCATGGGCGTATGAAGCAGGGGATACATTTGCGACAGAAAAAGATTCACTACATATTACTGCTCCTATGCCTCGGCAAATCACTGTTAATGGCATATTAAAATTAGAATCAGCTGTTTCTGAGTTACCAGAATCGATTATTCTTCGTTACGGTACACTATACGGACCGGGAACATGGTATGCGGAAAACGGCTTAATTGCAAATCAAGTTCGTAATAATGAAATGATTGCAACAGATGGGATAAGCTCTTTTATACATGTCGAAGATGCCGCTAGAGCAACTATGTTAGCTCTTAATTGGCCTCCAGGAATCGTAAATATTGTAGATGATTCCCCAGCAACTAGTAAAGAATGGTTACCAATATACGCAGCTGCAATTGGGGCACCGGCTCCTAAAGCTCAAGCTGGGAAAAATAGTTGGGAAAGAGGAGCCTCAAATTATAAGGCACGTAAAGAGTATGGATGGACACCTTTATTTCCATTATGGTCTGAAGGATTTAAAAATTTGATAAGTATGTAAAATAATCCTTTAATGGGAATGCTAATAACATTCACCGTTAAAGGATTGGGCTATTATGAATATAATTTGGGAAAGTATTATTTTAACCCTTACTGGAATTATTGTTTTAAAAATGACAGGTAGTACATCTGTTAGCCAAATGACGAGAGCTGAAATAATTATAGTTGTATCAATTGGACGTATTATTGTAGAACCTGTATTAAGTAGGAAAGTAGTTCCATCTATCTTTGCCGCTATCATATTTTCGGGCATACTACTTATCATTCATTTCTTTGAATTGAAATCAAGGAAGGTGGAGCAATTCCTAAATGGAAGTAGCATTGTAATTGTTGAAAACGGAAAGATTGTAAAAGCAAATTTGATACGGGCAAAAATGTCAGAACAACAACTTTATATGCAATTAAGAGAAAAAGGGATTCATGATGTAAAGCGTTTACAGCAAGTTACAGCGGAACCGAATGGGCGTATTGGCTATCAATTAATAAAACAAGCACAACCAATAACTTTAGAAATGTTAGAAAAAGTATTAGATCAGTACAATATAAAAAGATAATTTTTCATGAGAAACAGCCAATACTACAATAAAAATATTGGCTGTTTTTTTATTTTCTATAAACGTAAGGATTAATAAAATAGGGGAGATTTTTAACCAATCTTTATAATAGATATAGGCTTATTATTATGCTATATTCAATGGGGCTACGATGACTAAGGTAAGTCGTATGAATAGAAGAAAAAACTATATACCAACAATACAAAAAATTTGCCTTTACTTTGATACTAAAAATGGATTGAAAATAAGGAGATAGATACATAATGGAATTTTGGGAATCAAGTTTTATTGAAAAACAAACGATGTGGGGATTTGAACCTACAGAATCCGCAATTATGATGAAAGATTTTTTTCTTGAAAAGAACGTTAAGGATATATTAGTTCCGGGTATTGGATATGGAAGAAATGCAAAGGTTTTTATTGATAATAGGATAAATGTAACAGGTATTGAAATTTCAAAAACAGCCATCGATTTAGCAAAGCAAAACGGACTAGAAAATATTAGTATGTATCACGGTTCAGTAAATGATATGCCTTTTGATAACAATCTTTATGATGGGATATTTAGTCATGCACTTCTTCATTTGTTGAATAAGCATGAGCGTGAGAAATTTATTAAAGATTGTTATAATCAGTTAAAACCAGACGGATATATGGTTTTTACAACGGTTTCTAAAAAAGCGCCAATGTACGGAAAAGGGAAACAGTTGGACCAAGATTATTTTGAGATAATGGAAGGTGTAAAAATGTTCTTCTATGATTCTGAATCTATAAAACATGATTTTAATGAATATGGATTAGTACAAGTTTCGGAAATTGACGAACCAAATAAGAACATGGAAAATAAGCCTTCAATCAATTTTTTAATGATAAAATGTAAGAAAGAACAATAAATAAAGAATTGTAAGCATTACTAACAATCTCTATATGTTGAATATGAACCAATAAAGAGGACGAGCATATATTATAAATACCTCTTAACTTTAAGTAACCTTAACTTTCGTTAATAGGATATCTCAAAATCCCCGAAAAGAGCACTTGCGGAAACGAGTGCTCTTTTATTTATGTGATAATAGATTTTTATGGGTATTCTATTTGGAATTTTAAACCATAAATATAGAATGTAATGTTAAACTTAATGTAGCACTTGTTGAAATTAATAGTTGTGCTGTAATAGAGAATAAAGTACTTGAATGGAGTGTTATTGAATGCAAACAAGAAAAGCTTATTTATATGTATTTCATACGATGTCAGATTGGGAGTACGGACATTTAATTGCCGAACTGAATACAGGAAGATATTTCAAAAAAGGTTTAGCGCCTTTAAAAGTAATTACAGTAGGAGTAAATAAAGAAACGGTTATTTCAATGGGAGGCTTGAATATAAAGCCAGATATTTCCCTAGATGAATGTGTGTTTGAGAGTAACGATCTATTAATTTTACCTGGAGGAAATACTTGGAGTGAAAATATACATAAACCTATTTTGCAAAAAGTTGATGAAGCTTTAAAGATGGGCGTAATTGTTGCTGCAATTTGTGGTGCAACTGTAGGGCTTGCAAATTACGAATTCTTAGATGATAGAAAGCATACAAGTAATAGTTTAGATTATATGAAAATGGTTTGTCCGAATTATAAAGGAGAAAATTTGTATGAAATGGGACCTGTAGTATCTGACCAAAATCTTATTACTGCATCTGGAGTAGCCCCTCTGGAGTTCGCAATGGAAGTACTGAAAAAATTGGATGTACTTGCGCCAGATACACTTCATTCATGGTATAATTTACATAAGACTCATGAACCTGATTATTTCTTCCAGTTAATGAATTCTCTTAATAATTGAGTAGTTTTATAGTATCTCGAATAGGAACCATGCTCTCGATAGACAACGTCAAAGCATGGTTTTTTTGTTTTATTTCATAAATATTTAAATCTCGTATAATAAAAATGAATTCGAGAGAAATATTCTTCTCTTTTTATACGATTATTGCTGAACGACAAAAGTAATAGCATTTGTTTTTAATTGAATCTTTCTTTCATTTCGAACTATATCATATGCTAATTCTTTTATTTCAAGTTTTATTTCTTTTCATCCAGTATAAATGCTTTTTAATAGATGTATCATTTCTTCGGTAGGGAGATTAATTTCAATTAAAGCATCTAATGTTTGATTCGTTTTCTTGTCTATTTCTCGTATGTTCGAGTTGATAATTAAACAATTGATACCATCATTCTTTGTGCCTTTTTTCATAGAGTGGAGCACGTTTTTAAAATCTTCTTCTGATTTAACATGCTCTAAACTTGATACTGCAACGATATAGTCATAAGTGTTAGGAGGAATATAGTAGTTTTCAATTACTATTTGTTCCGTTTTTATTACTTCAAATACACCATGTACTTTGCTATAAACTTGTAACTTTGTTAAAGCAGAATGAAGTAAATCAACACAAGTAACAGTGCCGCTACAATTTTTTATTTTTTGTGCAATTGGAATACTATTTCTTCCAACGCCAGATCCGAGGTCAAGTACTTGCAAGTTGTTTTGTCCTTCGAAATAGTCCATCATGTCCATAACTGTTTTAACTGGTTTGTAAAGCCAAGATCCAGTCTCAAATAGTTTATATTGTTCATAACAAAGGTCATGATATTTCTTTTCTTCTTGTCTTATGTAATCGATACGATTCATATTGTTTCAGCTCCAATATGTTCACTGCAAAATGAATAGGTAGGACAGCCTTTTATATTCGTTTGAATTCGAAAGATACCACCAGCATGTGGGTACTTTTTTAATTCTTCATCCGTCATTCTTGTTCTGGCTGTCGTAACATATAAGTCAGTTGAATTATGGCCTCCAAATGTACACGACGTTACATATAATGCAGGAATTGGAACACTTAATATTTGTTCTCCAGTCAAAGGATTCCATCTAGTAATCTTCGAACCACCCCAATGTGCAATCCATAAGCAACCTTCTTCATCGATTGTCATCCCATCAGGTAAACCATCATTTTCAGGAAAAAGGATAACATCAGTTGGATTACTAATTTCTCCAGTACGTATATCATAATGAAAACGAACTACTTTTTTAGTAGGTGTATCAATAAAATAAAGGTATGTATGATCAGGTGACCAAGCGATTCCATTTGATGTATTTACATATGAAACTTTTTTCTCAACGCTCAAATTATTATATAAACAATATAAGGAACCTGCAGCATTTATTCCATTTAAATCAGTAGTACCCGCCCAGAAGCGACCAGCTGGATCACATTTCCCATCATTAAAACGATTTTCTACTAAATGTGGTTCAGGATCATAAATATGTGTCAGTTTTTCTGTTTTCAGGTTAAGAGAGTAAAATCCGTTTTCCGTTGCTAAAAGTACTACATCCTCTACATATGGAACAACACAGCCGATTTGCTGATTAAGGGCAATTACCCGGTTTGTATTGTTAGTGGGATTATAGATGCATAATGTTTTCTCCATAATATCAACCCAATATAAAAGTTGCTTTTTTTCATTCCAACATGGTCCTTCAGCTAAAGTTGCTTTAGCATCTAAAACTAATTCTATATTACTAAACAAGATGTTCACCTCGCATTATAAGATATTTATATAATTCGATAAAAATAGAGGTAAACCTTTTAGCGAGAGAATCTTAAGATTTGCAATGTAGAAAACAGACCTTCTCATATTAAAAAAGTGTATAAACACAGAGAGGAAAATGCATATGATGTTTTATGAGGTTGTTTGCTTTTCTTGTAAAAATATATTCCGAGTATATGAAGGTAGTGAACAATATAAGCGGTTTAAAGAGAAATCGAAAGGGATATATTGTTGTGATGAATGTAGCCACAAGATTCAATTAGAAGCGATAAAACATTTTTTTAGATAATTATATGTAATGTATTACCGTTCAGAAAAATTTGACAATAAACGTGTAATAAATTATCATATGTAAAAATCAACATTTAAAATGGCATGGAAGAGAAGAGTAGTTAAGAAAGAATACGTACAGAGAGCTCTGGTAGCTGAGAAAGAGCGGTATACATCTTAATGAAAAAAGACTTGGAGCTGCGCAAGGAACTAATTTATTTAGGGATGGTGCGACGGGTTCTCCCGTTATAGAGATAGGGTATAAGCATATTTTGCCGTACCTGAAAAGGTTAATATGGTGACGTATTAACAAACTGAGGTGGTACCGCGAAGCTAATAACTCTCGTCCTCAAGATGAATAATCTTGGGGGTGGGAGTTTTTTTGTTGTATAAAACTGAAAATGTGAAAACAAAAAATAATTGAGGTGAGTGACATATGCATTGGGCGTATGAAGTAGCACATGAATTAATTAGAAAACATCCAAATAAAGAAACTTTTGTTTGTGCATCTGGAATTAGTCCATCTGGTTCTGTTCACATTGGAAACTTCCGTGAAATAGTAACGACTTATTTTGTTGTAAGAGCTCTGCAAAATTTAGGGAAAAAGACTCGTTTTATCTTTTCATGGGATGATTATGACAGGTTTAGAAAAGTTCCTAAAAATATTGATCCATCTTTTGCAAGATACATTGGTATGCCGTACTGTGGTATCCCTGATCCGCATGGATGTCATAACTCATATGCAGAGCATTTTGAAAAAGAGTTTGAGAAATCGCTTCAAGCATTTGGGATTGAAGTGGAATTCATATATCAACATGCTGAATATAGAAGCGGAAGGTATAATGGCAATATATTAGAGGCTTTGCATAAAAGAAAAGAAATATATGATATTTTAATGCGTTTTAAAACAGGAGTTCACTTTGAAGAAGATAGAGAAAACTTTTATCCAGTTACGTTATATTGCGAGAGGTGCGGGAAAGATGCAACAACGATTACACAATTTGATGAAGTATTAGAAACAGTACGGTATGCATGTGAATGCGGAAATGAAAATGAATTATCGGTAGTAAATACAAATAAAATGAAACTGAATTGGAAAATTGATTGGCCGATGAGATGGATGATAGAGGATGTTATTTTTGAACCAGGCGGAAGAGATCATTCATCGGAAACAGGTAGTTACAATGTATCAAAAGAAATTGTAAGGAAAATATTCAATCGTGAAGCGCCTCATTACGTTGCTTATGATTTCATTGGTATTAAAGGTAATCATGAAAAAATGTCTAGTTCTTCAGGGAATAGCATTACACCTAGCGACTTATTAAAAGTGTATGTACCAGAAGTAATTCTTTTTATATTTGCAAAATATAGGCCAGGCGCAGCTTTTCATATTGGCCTTGATGAAGATGTGATCCGAAATTATACAGAGTATGAACGATTGAAAGATAGTTATGAAAATGAAACACTAAAAAATGAAGATTTATTTGATGCAATTAAACTTTCTAGAGTTGATAACCGATTTAAAGAATATCCAAAGTTTAATCAAGTTGCAAGTACTTTACCACTATTAAATTTTGATTCCTCTATTTTACAAAATATATTAGAGAAAATAGATAGGAGTTATGCATTACCTGAAATGATTGCGATAAGTAATCGTGCAGAGTATTGGATAAGAAATTTTCAATCTGAAAAATTGATTACGGTAAATAAAGAGAAGAATACGGAGTTTTATAACACATTAGAAGATAGACAGAAAAACTGGGTGGAAGAAGTTTGTAAAACACTTCGTTCTAATAAAGAATATTCTAATTTAATGGAGCAACTGTATACGATTTGTCATCATGAAAATAAAAAAATAATGAAAGGAAATCAAAAGCTATTATTCACCATTATATATAGGCTCGTTATGAATCAATCAAGTGGCCCACGTATACCGTTATTAATACATGTGGTAGGCATCAAAAAAATCATCACTTTATTAGATTTCTAATATATAGCTAAAAGCAACGCAAGTACTCAAAGATCTAAGTGCTTGCGTTGTAAATTTTACTACCGTGTATACAGTTTTGGACATTCATCACCACTTGGCTCATAAAAACAATGGCTTTTAAATTGCCCTACAAACGGCTGATTATACCATTCAGGTAGGCAAGCTCCAACTGGACGGAAATACCAAAGAGCCCATCGTGCTGGCCAGCGCCATTCACCTTGTAAAACCTTTCTTGCAATTTCTTTTTCTGACTCACGAGCGCGTTGATAAAAATATCCATATTGTACCGCTTCAAATCCACCGGGGCTTTGATATACAGCATCACGAACGGTACGGAGTTGTTTGAAATCTAAGCAATCGCAAAATACACGATTCACAACAACGCAGCCAACAAGCTGTTCACCTTGTCGACCTTCTCCTTCAGCTTCAGCACGAATTAAACGAGCTAGTAAATCAACATCGCTTTCGTTATATGAAATAAGGGGCATAGTGATACCACCTTTCTGTTATAGTAAAGAGTGTATGTTATAAAATAAGCTACGTGCTTTTTTACATAAAAATAATATTTGATTTTAATAGGAGTTTGTATAAAAAAAGTTAATTAGTAATAGTAGATAAATAGAAAAGGGGAGAGGTATTATGTATCGAATTCATAAAGATGACATTATTTACGCAATGTCATCAGAAAATAAGCCGTGTATGGAAGTGGAAATTGGGAGCCGTCTTGTATTTGAAACATATGATTGCTTTGAAAACCAAATTGATTCTGAAGATGTTGTGTTCCAAGAATTAGATTGGAACCGAATTAATCCAGCGACTGGGCCTGTATATATTACAGGTGCAGAACCGGATGATATATTGGCCGTAACGATTGAAAAGATTAAAATTGCAGAGCAGGGTGTTTTAACTACAGGTGCGAACCTCGGTGTAATGGGTGAAGTGCTAAATGAAAATACAGTGAAAATCGTCTCAATACATAATAAACATGTTTTGTTTTCAAATGAACTGCAAATTCCGATTAATCCAATGATCGGTGTGATTGGTACTGCGCCGAAAGAGGAGAGTATTTCCTGTGGAACACCGCATGACCATGGCGGAAATATGGACTGTAAAGAGATAAAAGAAGGGACAACATTGTTATTACCTGTAAATGTTCCTGGTGCTCTATTAGCATTAGGCGATTTACATGCAGCGATGGGTGATGGTGAAATTGGTGTTAGTGGAGTAGAGGTTGCTGGTGAGGTGACGGTAACAGTTCAGATTATAAAAGGAAAGAAATGGCCACTACCAATGGCTATCCAAAAAGAAAAAGTAATGACGATTGCTTCAGAGAAATTGTTAGACGATGCAGCGAATCGTGCTGTACATAATATGGTGACATTTTTACATGAGGAATTAGAAATGTCTAAAGCAGATGCAACTCTTTTATTATCAGCAGCGGGTAATTTAAAAGTTTGCCAAGTAGTGGATCCACTAAAAACGACGCGGATGGAACTAGGAATGGAATATGCGGAAAAGCTAGGTTTTAATTGGAGTAAATTTAATATTAAATAAGAATACTAGAAGAAGGATGCTGTTTTTTAAAAGTATCCTTTTTTAATTTACGGATGAAATAAAAAGAGGTAGTATTTACTTTGTATAAGTATATTTGAGATTGTGAATTAAAAGGAGTTTAAGAATGGTCAAAATTATGATTGTTGAAGATGATATGAAAATTGCGGAGCTATTATCAACTTATGTTGCGAAATACGGTTACCAAGGAATTGTAATATCGGATTTTCAAAATGTGTTAGACATATTTTTAGAAGAACAACCAGAGTTAGTTTTATTAGATATTAATTTACCAAGCTTTGACGGTTACTATTGGTGTCGTCAAATTCGCGGAATTTCTACATGTCCAATTTTATTTATCTCGGCCCGTGAAGGTACGATGGATCAGGTTATGGCGTTAGAAAATGGTGGCGATGATTTTATTCCGAAGCCTTTTCATTATGAAGTTGTAATGGCAAAAATTCGTAGCCATTTAAGACGTGCTTACGGTGATTATGCACCGAAACTAGAAGAACGAATGGTTGAGCAACAAGGACTTAGTTTATATCCCGAAAGGCTTGTATTGAAGTTGCGGAATCAAGAGATTGATATAACGAGAAACGAAGCCATTTTATTAGAAATGTTAATGAAAAATTATCCGCGTGTTGTGAGTAGAGAAGTGTTACTTAATAAGTTATGGGATAGTGAATCTTACGTTGATGATAATACATTAAGTGTAAATACAACACGTGTGCGTAAAAAGTTAAAAACATTACATATTGAGGATGCGATTGAAACAATTCGTAGTGTTGGATATAGGTTGCATATTACTTGGGAAAATGGTGTGGAAAAATGATAAGGCTGTTTATACGTGACCATATACCACTTATTTGTTTTACAGTGCTCCAACTACTAGCCATATTCCTCGTATATTGGTTTGATGGACATAATCATATTACAACAGCATTATATGCAATGTTTTTAGGTTCTTTTTTTATTGTAAGCTACTTAATATTTCGTTATTTTACACATCGTTCTTTTTATGAGCGTTTAGCAAATCCATTGCAATCTTTGGATGAATCCGTTCAAAAATCTGATTTTGCAGTTGTATCTACTGCTCTCCAAGATTTACTTGATGCACAATATCGTCATTATCAAAATCAGCTGCAATTACAAGAGAGAAAAAATAATGATCAATTAACCTTTATGAATCAGTGGATTCATCAAATGAAAACACCTCTATCTGTAATAGAATTAATTACACAGGCTGAAGTGGATTCGCGTTTTGAAAGTATTAATGAGGAAACAGATCGGCTGAAAAAGGGGTTAGAGATGGCACTGTATGTCGCACGTTTAGAGGCATTTACACAAGATTTTTATGTGGAAAGAGTACAACTACATAAAATAGTGAATGATTCTGTACATGAACATAAACGCTTTTTTATCCGGAATTTCGTATATCCAGAGCTTGAAATTGATAAGGGTATTACTGTAGAAAGTGATGCGAAATGGTTACAATTTTTAATTGGACAAATTATATCGAATGCAATTAAATACTCATCAGGTAGTAGAGAAAAGATTAAAGTGAAAGCATGTAAGGAAGGTAATACTGTTGTACTTGAAATAGCCGATAGTGGCGTCGGGATACCGAAGCAAGATTTACCAAGAGTATTTAAACCGTTCTTTACAGGAGAAAATGGTAGAGATTTTAAAGAATCAACTGGAATGGGGTTATATCTTGTATATGAAATTACGAAACAATTAGGGCATCGTGTAGAAATTCATTCAGAAGTTGGTAAAGGTACCGTTGTACGAATTATATTTTTTAATGTGTAAATAAGTGATTTAGGCTAAAGAACTTTGAAGATAAGTTTTTTAGCCTTATTTTATAGCGAGTAAATGAAACGATAATAAATACGACTGTTAAATTAGAAGGATTTAATAATAAGTTAATCGATAGATAATTTTTTGTAAGAAAAAAACTACCCCTTTGAAAGAGCTAGCTTTATGAATTGTAATTAAGCAAACAAACTTAATAATTTATATCCAATTAAACCTAAAATAATGATAGGAATCACCACTAAAAAAGAAGAAATTCGATTAGCATTAGAGCGTTCTAATACAAGAATCAAGATAATTCCGACTATCACTTCGGTATATCCAACAGGTAACATGTGACTATAGTCTTCAAAATTTAAAAGAATGTGAAGTCCATCCGTTACAAAAACTCCACTTATAAGTGCGCTTCCGAATTTATGAAGTGGATTTGTAGTATCCTTCCATAGAAAACCTGCAATTCCGAAGATGGTTCCTCCTATACATGCACATACAATCCATACAGATATAAAATAAATAGAGTGAGCTACATTTTTAATAATTATTGCATAACCATAATAGCCTAAAACCATACCTAGCAGCGCAAGTATACCGGAAAGCATAGCTGTACGCTTAGAATAACTAAGACTAGCCACAAAAAAGGATGGAACTAACCAAACACTTCCTAGGTTAGCTAATGAATTCCAATTTCCTGGAAGTATACCTTGGCCCAATTTAGTTAGTATACCAACAATAATCCCTACTATAATCGGGATGAGAAAACTCCTTAAAAACATATTTGATTTTATGATTTTTAATGTCTTTTCCATAAATTCAATCCTTACTTTAATATTTTCTGTAAACTTATAATAGCTTATTAAGGAAAAATAATCAATCAATTTTTATCGAATAACAATAAAAAAATATTGAATAACGAACCATCCTTTGTTTTTATAATTAGGTGAATAAAATATCAAAACTAGTTACTCAACCAAAATGGTAAATGAAATAATATATGCAAGTAATAAAATTGCTGAAAACACATAATTCAACTTATCATAAGATGCTCTTGAGGATAACATTCACTCTTATACTTGTAATTTAGAATTTTTAATGATTTTCATCTCGTATTTACAATGAAATGATTTATGATAAAAAAGAAAAGGGATTGATATATTTTCTCCTGTTTTTTATTTACGATTTATTAGAAGGAAGGCTTCTTTGCTAGTTGTTAATAATAGGGGGGATTGCAATAGATATTCGGAAAATTAGATATTTTATAACAGTGGCAGAAGAATTAAACTTTAGTCGTGCAGTAGAGCGTCTTATGATGGCACAACCGCCTTTAAGCCAAGAGATTCGTAAATTAGAAGATGAATTAGGGGTTCAACTTTTTTACCGGACAAAGAGAATGGTTGAGCTTACCGATGCCGGGAAAATATTTTTAGAAGGTGCGCGACAAACGCTGCTTCAAGTAGATAGAACGATTAAAGAAACACAGCTTGCGGATGAAGGAAAGATAGGCCATTTAATAATTGGGTTTGTCGATTCTACAGAAACCGTTATAAATGTATTAAAAAAATTTCGAGAACGGTTTCCTAAAATTCAACTCATATTACGCGAAATGACAACTGATCAACAAATCAAAGCGCTCTATGAAAAACAAATTCATATTGGATTTATTCGTTCCAAGCAGAATAATGAAATTTTAACTTCCGAAGTTTGTTCTGTAGAATATTTAAAATTGGTTTTGTATGAAGATCACCCTTTCGTTATGTTACGTAACATTCCAATTAAATCATTAGTGGATGAACCATTTATTTTATTTCCACGTCATTTTGGTACAAACTTTTATGATGTAATTATTAGTTACTTTTGGGAACATGGAGTAAGTTTAAATATTGTTCAAGAAGCGATTCAAATGCAAACGATTGTGAATTTAGTTGCAGCAGGAATGGGGATTTCTGTCGTTCCGTCATCAGTAGAAAGTTATAAAAAAACGGGAGTTATATATAAAGAAATTCAAGAAAATACCCCAAAAATAAATTTATATGCTGGATGGAGACTAGATGAACAGTCTGTTGTGTTAGAGAACTTTTTAACTGTTGTTAGAGAGGTTTATACAACTTCACAATGTGAATGTAAAAGATAATAACCCATCTGTATAGGATGGGCAGTGTAGATTTGAAAAGGAAAGCTTCTTTATAGGTAGAACAAAAAGGTGTTTTAACCTGTTTTGCTCGGATCATACTCAATGAAATCTTTTAGTACACCATCAATTTGATCCACAATTTCAGGTTGTAATTTAACGCTAGAAGCAATTACGTTTTCTCTTATTTGCTCTGGATTTGATGCACCAATAATTGCAGAGGAAACAGCTGGATTTTGTAATACCCAAGCAACTGCAAGTTGAGGTAAGGTAAGATTAGTTTCTTGCGCGATGGGATTAAGTTTCTGGATTGCATTGAGTACATCATCGCTCATCCAGCGTTGCACGAGTTTTTGGAAAAATGGTTTACCAGCATCAGAGTTAGCACGTGATTGATTCGGCAATGGTTTACCAGGTTGATATTTTCCTGTGAGAATACCTTGTGCAAGGGGAGACCAAACAACTTGACCAAGTCCCTCACGTTGACATGTTGGTATTACATCAGTTTCAATAACTCGCCACAACATCGAATATTGAGGTTGGCTAGCGATAAGTGGAATGCTTAATTCTCGTGCAAGTGCTGCACCACGGGTGATTTGTTCTGATGTCCACTCACTTATGCCTAAGTAAAGGACTTTACCTTGTCTTACAAGATCAGCAAAAGCTAACATCGTTTCTTCAAGGGGAGTTGTTGTATCAAATCTATGTGCATAATAGACATCAATGTAGTCTGTCTGCAACCGTTTTAACGATGCATTACAATTTTCAATAATATGTTTCCGCGACAATCCACGATCATTTTTTCCAGGTCCGGTCGGATGACATACTTTTGTACATAGTTCTATACTTTCTCGCCGTATGCCTTTTAAAGACCGGCCTAGTAATTCTTCGGCTATCGTGTCCGAATAAACATCAGCAGTATCAAACGTTGTAATTCCGACATCTAGTGCGGTTTTCACACAATCATTTGCAGTATCTTCATTTACCTTTCCGCCATGGTTTATCCAGTTCCCGTAGGCAATCTTACTTACTGTTAACCCACTGTTTCCGAGTTTGCTAAATTCCATTGTAGAATCCCCCCTTAAAAATGATACCTTTATTATAAGAACTGAAATTTAGTATGTATAATATATGATTTATGATGAATCTATATAAAAATTATATAAGAGGGAGATGTTTAGAATTTTATTGTTAGGGGAATCTAAAGCAAGTAGTACAACAAATGTGGTTTATGCTTGTTCAATATGAAGTTTAGAATTGATAAATAGACCTTAAAAAAAAGCAATCTTTTTAAAAGCACATATAATTGCATTTACTCATACAGTACTATTATGGTACAATATGGTTACTAACGACGGAAAGGAATGATGGGTGGACGATGATTAACTAATCTTATTTTTAAATGTTGAAATTAAATAAATTTCAATTTGTAAAAAATAGGATTAGTCTGCCCAATTCCATTCAACGGTATTGCTATTTGATTTGCGTAATAGCTTATTTGGGTATAAATAATGTAATGACTAATCCTGCCAAAATTACTTTGGGAGGATTTTTTTGTTCTCCCTTTATGAAAGGGATCGGTAATATGAAAGAGCTTTTAAAATTAAATGATGTGTATGTTGAAATAAAGGAAAATACTTTGTTAGAAAAAATGAATGTAGTAGTAAAACAAGGGGATATAATCGGATTAATTGGTAAAAATGGTGCTGGTAAATCAACGTTACTTCAATTAATAAATGGGAAGATTGAGCCATCAAAAGGAATTGTTGAGTGGCAGCAAATGAATATGACAACAGCATATGTTGAACAAGAAATAGAATCTTTTATTAGTAAGGATGTGATTGCAAAAGAAGCAGAGCTTCTTGCAAAATGGGGCGTGCCAACGAACGATTTTCGTACTTTAAGTGGTGGTGAAAAGCTGAAAGTTCGGTTAGCGAAAGGATTTGCGAAAAATCCTAATGTCTTAATATTAGACGAACCGACAAATCATTTAGATGAGATGAGTACGGAATTTCTCATTAAACAAATAAAAAATATGAAAGGTACAGTTATCGTTGTATCGCATGATCGATATTTTTTAGATGTTGTCGCAACAAAAATATGGTCAATTGAGGATAAAAAATTAATTGAGCATAGCGGTAATTATACGAGTTATATGAAAGCACGTGAGCAAAAAAGACAGACGCAACAACGTGAATATGAAAAGCAGCAAAAAAAGATTGAACAAGTAGAAACACATATAAAAGAATTAAGTTCATGGTCACAAAAGGCACACGCACAGTCTACAAAACAAGAAGGTGTTAAAGAATTTTATCGTGTAAAAGCGAAGCGAATGGATGCGCAAGTTAAGTCAAAACGAAAACGTCTCGAAAAAGAGCTAGAGAAAACGAAAGTAGAACGTGTGAAAGAGGAGTACTCAGTTGAGTTCTCTATTCAAGCGAGTAAAAAAGTAGGAAAACGCTTTTTAGAAGTAAAACAATTAAAAAAAGACTTTCATGGAAAAATATTATTTGAAAACGTTAACTTTACAATTCAGCACGGTGAGAAGGTTGCGATTGTTGGACCAAACGGTAGTGGGAAAACAACATTACTAAAGATGATTATGGGAACGGAAACTGTGGAAGGAGAAGTATGGGTTTCACCATCTGCAAACATCGGTTATTTAACACAAGAAGTATTTGATTTACCACTTGATAAAACGCCAGAAGATTTATTTTTTAAAGATTCATTTGAAGAAAGAGGGAAAGTCCAAAATTTAATGAAACATTTAGGGTTCCAAGCTTCTCAATGGAAAGAGCCGATTGAACATATGAGCATGGGAGAACGAGTGAAATGTAAGTTAATGGTTTATATTTTAGATGAAAAAGACGTACTCATTTTAGATGAACCGACAAATCACCTTGATCTGCCTTCACGCGAACAGCTTGAAAATACATTAGCGGAGTATAATGGAACACTAGTTATCGTTTCTCACGATCGATATTTTCTAGAGAAAACAACTAACACAAAACTCGTGTTTTCAAATCATACGATACTAAAACAGCTAGAAGAACCTCCTAAAACAAGAGATGAAATTGAAGAGTTACGTTTAACGTTAGAAACAGAGAGACAAGAAGTATTAGGAAAATTAAGCTTTTTAACTTCTAATGATAAAGAATATAAAGAACTTGATGAACGATTTATAGAACTTACGAAACAGATTAAGGCGCTATAATTATTTAGGGGGATTAACATGGGAGCAGAGAGTTCAACTAAGTTATTTAGAATAGACTGTGGAGATATATATCTACAAGAGTTTACTATGAAAGATACTGAGAGTATTTATAAAATATCGAATCAACCGGAAATAGAAAAATTTTTGCCAGACTGGAAATCAACGAAAGAACAGAGGGTTAATTGGATTATCAATGATGAAATACCAGCAAATAAAGCATTTCTTGAGGCAGTGAAAACTACGAATAACATAGATAATCATATGTTAAAGCTAGGAATATTTAAGCAAGCTACAAATGAATTCATTGGATGGTGCTGCACAGGTATTAAAGAAGAACTTCCTTCACCAAACAGAGAGATAATGTATGCTATCTCAAGTGAATATCAAAATAATGGCTATGCTACAAAAGCGACTAAAGGCTTAATTGACTATTTGTTTAAAAAAACAAATGTAAATGTCCTCAACGCAATTGCTTTAATTAAAAATGTACCATCAAATAAAGTTATTGAAAAATGCGGATTTACTTATATGAGCCAACAGACGATAGAAAATCGAATATTTAATCATTATGTATTGAGTAAATCAGAGTGGATAAAAAATATAGCTCTTTGAAGGGAGCTATATTGCATATGAAATCAGTAATAAAGCTTAGAGCTAAAACTCTGAGCTTTTTTTCGTACTATATGATAAGTTGTTATTCATTGTTTTAAAGTTGTATAGTTATTCTTTATAATATATTGCATGTTGCTTATAAAGAATACAAGGTGTTTCAGCGAATAGAAGTAAGAAGCATTGTATTCCATACCACTATACAAATATTATAAGATAGATATACGTTGATTATATATTGGAAATAGATTTGTTATCAGTTTTTTTAGAAATCTTACAAGCGTGTAAGATAAATGAAAGATGAATCAATATGTGCTATAAGACAATTCATTTACACTTTATAGTGAGCAGTGGAAATGAAGGGAGAATATAAATGGAAATTTTACATGCAAAAAGTATTAGTAAAGTATATAAAGGGAAAATACCTTTTAAAGCATTGGTAGATATTGATTTATCAATTCAAGAAGGTGAATTTGTAGGAATTATGGGACCATCAGGTAGCGGGAAAACAACATTATTAAATATGGTATCTACTATTGATTCTCCTACATCGGGAGAAATATTAATAAATGGTACAAATCCTTTTCAGTTATCATCAGACAGTTTAGCTTTATTTCGTAGGAAACAATTAGGATTTGTTTTTCAATCATTTAATTTACTTAGCACACTTACAGTGAAAGAAAACATTGTATTGCCGATGACACTAGATGGTGTATCTGTACAAGAAATGAACAAACGAGTGGAAGATATTGCAGAGAAATTAAATATTGCAGATATATTGAGTAAAAGAACGTTTGAAATATCAGGGGGGCAAGCTCAAAGAACTGCAATCGCTCGTGCTATCGTTCATAAACCACAATTATTACTTGCAGATGAACCAACAGGGAATTTAGACTCTAAATCTTCAAATGATGTAATGGAGATGCTAGATACTCTTAATAAAGAAGAAAAAGCAACGATGATGTTAGTTACACATGATCCGTATGCAGCGAGCTTTTGCAGCAGAGTTATATTTATTAAAGATGGTCAATTATATAATGAAATTTATTGTGGTGAAAGCAGGCAAGCCTTTTATCAAAAGATTATGGATGTCCTTTCTTTGTTAGGAGGCAAAAGGCATGACTTTTCGTCAGTTCGCGTTTAATAATATTTTTCGTAATAAGCGTACATATGCTGCTCATTTTTTAAGTTGTACATTTTCTATTATGATTTTCTTTACGTATGCCCTTTTATTATTTCATCCTGATTTACAAGGGGAGTTGAAATCGACAAGTGCAACAATAAGTGCATTTGGTACATTAGGATTTACAGTTTCGCAAGGCTTGATATTTGTTTTTTCATTTTTCTTTATTCTATATTCAGTAAGTTCATTTTTAAAAACGCGTAAGAAAGAATTTGGCATTTTAATGATGCAAGGTATGTCAATGAGGCAGCTAAAGAAATTATTATTAATTGAAAATATGTTAATTGGACTTGGGTCAATTTGTATAGGGATTTTCATCGGTCTCATATTTTCTAAACTAGTATTATTGATTAGTGCAAGTGTATTAATGATTAGTAATGGCTTACCTTTTTATATACCAGTGAAGGCCGTACTATTAACAGTCATCACATTTCTTTTCTTATTTTTAATCGTTTCGCTTGTTACTTTTAAAATGATAAAAGTAACGGAACTTGTGGAACTTATTCAAGCAGAGGAAAAGCCAAAGCCTGAACCGAAATTTTCCATTTTATTATCGCTACTTTCTTTAATTAGTATAGGCTATGGATATATTTCAGTATTTCGCTTTATCCCAAGTATTAATTTTATTACGCTCGGAATAGGTGTACTTCTAGTCATTATTGGAACGTACTTTTTATATACACAGTGTAGCGTGTATATATTGTATCTTGCTAAAAGGAGAGAATCTTTCTTTTTAAAGAGAACAAATATATTAACATTTTCAGAATTGATTTACCGTATGAAAGATAATGCAACGATGTTTTTTATAGTATCTATTATTTCAGCAGTTGCATTTACAGCAATAGGTACAACAGCCGCTCTTGGTAATAGGAATTTAGTGTGGATGACAAACCCATATACATTTCTGTATGAAAGCTCTGAAAACAACAAATTAGTAGATAAACATCTCTCTATTATAAAAAAACATCTCTCTGATGCAAATATTCCGTACCGAATGGCTTCATCTTCAAGTAAATTTACAGAAAGTAACGTAAATGTATTGAAATTAAGTGAATATAACGAACTTACGAGAGCACTAGGGTACCAACAAGAAACAATTGAAAAAGAAGATGAAATTTTACTAATTCCTGGGAGGGTGTCACAAAAACAAGAATTTAAAAATGGTGACTATAAAAAAAATATTGAAGTTATTCAAGGTGATTGGACAAAGACATTTCGTGTGAAAAAAACTGTTGGGGATTTAGTTTTACCACATGATTCTAGTAGTATTTATATTGCTGTTCAAGATCATGTGTATGATGAAATTCCTCTGACGAGTAATCCACAAGATGAAAATATTCAACATCGTACTTATGGATTTGTTGTAGATGATTGGATAAAAACGAAAGAGATTTCAAATCAATTAAAGAGTATACTCGATAAAGATCTTAGGGACAGAGATTTCTACTTTGAAGCTTTAACATTAAACTTGTTGGAGGCAAAGCAAAAGAATGGTTTATTACTTATGGCAAGTGTTTTAGTCGGAATTGTTTTCTTTACATTTGCTGCTAGTTTTATTTATTTCCGATTATATACTGATTTGGACCGTGATCAACAACAATATAAAATGATTTCGAAAATGGGATTAAGTAAACGAGAGTTAAAAAAAGTTGTAACGAGACAGTTAGTATTAATGTTCTTCTTACCGATTGTTGTTGCGGTGATTCATACTGTAGTTGCGTATACGGCACTACAACAATTAGTCAGTTTTTCTATTTTAAATAGCTCGATCGTTATTTTAATTTCATTTATATGTATACAAGTTTTATATTTCTTTATTACTCGTTGGCGTTACCTACAAAAGCTTTATAAGACTATGGAGCAATAGAGGATATTAACTAATAAAATTACAGAAAAGCATGTAAAAAATGAAATGAATTATGAAAGGAACCGTGATGAAAAGAACTTTAACTATTTTTATGTTAACTATACTATTTTTGATAAGCTTTAGTGCATGCTCTAAAAAGGACAACGCATTTCCTGCAAACGGTGTATTGATTATTGGAGATGAAAATAATATTTCACCAATTATTAATCGTTATCAGGAAATTACGAAAGAAAATGAAGTGTTTTCTGTGAAAAAAAGTGAAGTTGGAAATGGACATGTCTTAATTTTAAATGAATCTACAGCACTAGCGTTGATTAAAGAAAAAGTTTTTCGTAAACGAGATAATGACTCCGATTATATTATAGATACGTTACCGAAATTCCCAAAAGAAGGATCGCTACTGTTTACAAGTGAAGACGAAAAGACTATGAAAAATATTAAAATAGAAGGAAAAGAGATTCCTGTTACATACGATAGTGACGCTTGGATAGGTAACAATCGTAAATATCCAACGCAATCGTATGTGATCGTAGCAAAAAATAGTGTATATAAGGAAATAAAAGCAAATGAAACGAAAATGCATCTTCTTCAATTTAAGAAATCTTTAGGTGACGAAAGGCCTAAAATGTCGACAGATAATACAATGGTTAATGAAAATGTCAAAGTAAAAAAGCTAATTAAAGGTTTGGAAGGAGAAGTATCTTTTCAGTTTGTAACGATTGGAGAAAAATCTTAAAAAAGAGTTCGAGGTTGATAGAAACTATATCAACCTCGAACTCTTTTTAGTTATATGCCATTTAGATTACATTACTTCATTTAATCGAGTCTCGTTTGTTTCCTCAATCACATTGGGGTTTTGAACCGAATTACTTTGAGCTTCTTTTTCTTTACGAGACTTTTGTAGCATTTCAAGGATGATCCATAATGGAACACCTTTATCCTTTAACATCTTCCATAAATCTAATTCGTTAAATTTATGCTCAGGCTGTTTCATTTCTTTTTCAGATGAACGAATATCGAACTTGATAGGATCATTTGCTTTCTTACCTTCAAGTTTAGTAGAAGAGATAGTATTATGCTCAAGGTTAGATGGAGTTATTTTAGTAGGTTGAGCTAATGTATGAATGTTTGATCCGATTTGCATGCTTTTTCCTCCTTTTCAAGCAATAAAATTAGTTTTCTTATGATTGTTAAATTCATGTAACATGAGGAAACTACATTCAATTATAAATTCAAATAATCAGATTTACAAGTTGTATTGTAAAAAGTAAATGTTTACTTGAATTAATATTTATCAACATTTGTGTATGTTTTCTATATATACAACGTATATAAAATACTTTACATTATGTGTAAGTTAAAAACTGAATGTGTCAATATTTTTCACGGAAAAATGAAAGCGTTTAATTAGGGGGAGAAAGTATGGGAAAGTTATTTTTAAAAGTATGTTTTTTCACATTAGTGACTGTTTGTTCATTCATAGCGAAAACAACTTACGCTGAAGAGAGGCAACAAAATAATTATCCTATCATTTTAGTGAATGGATTTGCTGGATGGGGTAGGGAAGAAATGTTAGGGGTAAAATATTGGGGTGGTGTTCATGATATACAGGAAGATTTAAAAAGAAATGGCTATACAGTACATACGGCTGCTGTTGGTCCTGTTTCTAGTAACTGGGACCGTGCATGTGAATTATATGCACAAATTAACGGTGGAATTGTAGACTATGGTGCGGCACACGCTGAGAAACATGGACATAATCGTTTTGGTAGAACTTATAGTGGATTTGCACCAAATTGGAGTGAAACAAATAAAGTTCATTTAGTTGGGCATAGCATGGGTGGACAAACGACAAGAACATTAGTGCAGTTATTAAAAGAAGGCAGTTATGAAGAAAAAGACTATGTGAAAAATCATCCGAACGCAAAGATATCACCACTATTTGAAGGCGGTAAATCGTATGTTCATAGTGTTACAACTTTAGCAACTCCTCATAATGGCACAACACTCGCGGACGGAAGTCTTCTATTGCCGTTCGTTAAAGATTTACTCATTACAGCTGCGAGTTTAGGAGGAAACAATAATTTATCATTATATGATTTTAAATTGGACCAATGGGGTATGAAAAAAAATGCTGGAGAGTCCTTCTTCCAATATACTGATCGGATTTTAAATAGTTCAATTTGGGAAAATACAAAAGATATTAGTCAATGGGATTTAAGTACTGATGGAGCAAGGGAGTTAAATAGTTGGGTAAAGACGCAATCGGATGTGTATTACTTATCGTATAGTGGACATGCATCACAAGCAGCACCTATAACAGGTTTACAACTACCTCATATTACAATGAACAAAGTGTTAATGGGGAATGCATTTTTCTTAGGTTCCTATGCAAGATTTGAAGAAAATCGCCCATTAATTGATACATCTTGGTGGCAAAATGACGGTGTAGTAAATACAAATTCTATGATTGCGCCTTCAACTAGTATTGCTGTAAATAATAATGAGTTTTTACAGGTTGGAAAATGGAATCATATTGAAACGAAAGCAAATTGGGATCATTTAGACATGGTAGGACTAAGCGTTTCAGACACGTTAGGTTTTTCTAATATTCAAGAGTTTTATAGAACAGTTGCAGAAAAGTTATCGCGGTTACCGCAATAGTTAATAATAAAGCGCTCTCGATGGAATTCGGGAGCGCTTTATATTATATTGAAAGAGGGATATGGAAGAAAAATATGGGGGGATATTATGAAAATACAAGTTGTTTTATCAGGATACGGGACAGTAGGAAGAGAGTTTATAAAATTAGTAAACGAAAAATATTTATATATATACGAAACATATGGAATCCATTTAGTTGTAAGTGGCGTATTAGGTAGAAATATTGCAATACATAATGAGGAAGGTTTGTCTATTCATCATTTATTAATGTATGGTAGCGGTACTGCAGCAATTGAAAAGTATATAGAACATCACCCGAAAGACCGTGCAACAAGTGGGATAAGTGGTACTGTATTGGTAGAATCAACAGTTACAAATCTTAAAGATGGAAATCCGGGAAAAAAATATATAAAACAAGCGATTGAGAAACATATAGATATTGTTGCAATTTCAAAAGGTGCACTCGTTACTAACTGGAGAGAAATAAAGGCAGCAGCAAAAGAAGCGAATGTACGAATTCGCTATAGTGGCGCAACTGCTGCAGCACTACCGACATTAGATATTGGACAATTTAGTTTGGCTGGATGCAATATTGAAAAAATAGAAGGAATATTAAACGGGACAACTAATTATATTCTTACAAAAATGTATGAAGAAGATGTTACGTTTGAAGAAGCACTGAAAGAAGCGCAAAATAAAGGAATTGCTGAGACGAACCCAATATTAGATGTAAGTGGTTCGGATAGTGCGTGTAAATTATTACTTTTGGTAAACAGCTTGATGGGTGTTGAGAATATGCTTACTGATATGCATATAAAAGGAATCGAAAATGTTACAAAACAACAAATTCGACATGCCAAGGAACAAAACAATTATATTAAATTAATAGCTTCAGCATATAAGGATATGGATGGTAAAGTGAATCTTAATGTAGAACCGCTTGAAATAGAAAAAGACCATCCACTAGCAAAAGTAAATGGAACTGAAAAAGGAATAACATTCTTTACAGATACAATGGGACAAGTTACTACAATTGGTGGAGCTTCTAATCCACGCGGAGCCGCAGCAGCTGCTTTAAAAGATGTAATTAACTTATATCGTAGAGATTTATAGAAGTAAAACTCACACCTTCAAAATTCGGATGGAGAAAAAAAGTTAGGTGGGAGCCTTTTAGCCCATATATGTCCGATTCGGGCTAAAAATCGGTGGGGGATGAATAAAATTCCCACGGATTAAAGTTTCACTTTATAAGACCGTACCGCTGTTAATAAAAAATACATATATAGTGGACCTTTTGAGAATGAAATAAATATGCAAAAATAATTGCAGGGGGTAAGAAATTGTTTAAAGATTTTAAAGTTGTAAAAGATCGTCCCGTTTATATTCAATTAAAGGATTATTTTAAAAAGATGATTATGAAAGGGCATTTGCTCGGTGATCAAAAGATCCCATCAACAAGGGAACTGAGTGAATTATTATCAGTGAGCAGAAATACAGTACTCTCTGCTTATGCGGATTTAGAACAAGAAGGACTCATTTATGCAGTAAAAGGAAAAGGGAATTTCGTTGCGAAGGTGGATATATCTAACACTTCGTCTGTTGAAATAGATTGGAAAAATAAACTTAATACAGTTACCACATTAGCGGATGAATTAGACTTAATGAAGCATGGAGTCCGCTGGGAAAAAGGAATGGTTGTTTTTAATAGTATAGCCCCGGACGAAAAGCTATTTGATGTTGAAAATTTCAAAAGAGCTTTTCTTACTCGTATGTCCATTGAAGGGGATATCGTATTGAACTACGGATATGCAAAAGGTTACCGCCCGTTAATGAAATATCTACTTCATTACATGGAAATAAAAGGTGTAGATATTTCGAACAAAGATATTTTAATTACAAATGGATTTACAGAAGGATTAGATATTGTACTATCTTCCTTAGCGAAAAAATCAGGGCGTGTGATTTGTGAGAATCCAACTCACCATGCTGCATTGAAACTTTTTCGCTTACATGGACTTGAAGTTCATGGGATAGATATGAATGATGATGGTATTGATACGACTGAAGTAGAAAAAAGTTTACGTGAAAAGGATTTTGATTTTGCGTATTTAATTCCTTCTTATCATAATCCAACTGGTATTGTTACAAGTTCGGAGAAAAGAACGGAATTGATGAGGTTATTTTCGAAATATAAGGTTCCTATTATAGAGGACGGATTTAATGAAGAATTACGTTATTCAGGTTCACATTTATCGCCACTATTAACTTTTGCAGGGGCTGGTAATAATGTGATTTATATTAGTAGCTTTTCGAAGGTACTTTTCCCTGGTTTACGTGTAGGGTGGATTATTGCCGATAAAGAACTGATTCATTATTTAGAAAGTGTTAAAAGAGCAAGAACCATTCACACATCTACGTTAGATCAAGCTGTTTTGTTTCAATATTTACATGAAGGATATTTTGAAAAATATTTAAAAAAGGCAAGATCTGTTTACAAGAAAAAATATGAGTTAGCCGTTGGGGCTTGCAATCAGTACATTCCGTTTAAAAGGATGACTGGAGATGGCGGACTTCATTTGTTTATAGAGTTGGAAGAGAAAATTCACGCTCGCACACTTTTACAAAAGTGTTATGAGAAAGGTGTAACGTTTTCTCCTGGAGATGTTTTTTATTCTGATGGAGGGGGAGCGAATACATTCCGCTTAGGTTTTTCACGTTTGAAGGAGAAAGAAATAGTTAGTGGGATTCAAATAATTGGTGAAACTTTAAAAAATGAAATTTGGAGTTGAGAAAATGAGAATTGGCGTTATTATGGGAGGAGTATCCTCTGAAAAACAAGTATCAATTATGACTGGAAATGAAATGATTGCACATTTAGATAAAAATAAGTATGAAATCGTTCCAATTACGTTAAATGAAAAAATGGATTTAATTGAAAAAGCGAAAGACATTGATTTTGCATTGCTAGCATTACACGGAAAATACGGAGAAGATGGTACGGTTCAAGGGACGCTTGAGAGTTTAGGTATTCCATATAGTGGCAGCAATATGTTATCTAGCGGTATATGTATGGATAAAAATATTTCGAAAAAGATTTTGCGTTATGAAGGAGTAGAAACACCAGATTGGATTGAACTTACAAAAATGGCGGATCTAAAGCTTGATGATTTAGATAAGTTAGGATTTCCGTTAGTGGTAAAACCAAACTCAGGCGGCTCGAGTGTTGGTGTAAAGATCGTCAATGATAAAAATGAATTGATCTCAATGCTGGAAACTGTATTCGAATGGGATTCTGAAGTAGTAATTGAGAAGTATATAAAGGGTGACGAGATTACATGTTCAATTTTTGATGGTAAACAGTTACCTATCGTTTCAATTCGACATGCAGCTGAGTTTTTCGACTACAATGCAAAATACGATGATGTTAGTACAATTGAAGAAGTTATTGAACTTCCAACTGAAATTAAGGAACGTGTAAATAAAGCGTCATTGGCTTGTTATAAAGCATTAAAATGTAGTGTTTATGCAAGGGTTGATATGATGGTGAAGGACGGAATTCCATATGTAATGGAGGTTAATACATTACCGGGGATGACCCAATCAAGTTTACTGCCAAAAAGTGCAGATGCCGCGGGGATTAATTATAGTAAACTATTAGATATGATAATTGAAACTTCATTAAGAGTGAGGAAAGAAGAAGGTTTTTAAGATAATTATACAATTAAAACTTTTGATAGTTCCACGAAGTATGCTATGATAATTACAATACGACAACTAAATATTTATCCACTAGGGGGGCCTTTTGTAGGCTGAGATCAAACATAATTTTGAGACTCTTAGTACCTGATCTGGTTAATACCAGCGTAGGGAAGTGGGAAGACGATTATATTTAAAGAATACATTAATATTGTCTATTTCACTTTCTTTACGCCTGTAAAGAAAGTTTTTTTGTTTTACAGATTTAATAACTGTGGATAAATACGTATATTTTATACATTATTGGAGGAATTTAAATGACTTTTTCACAAACATTACGTAAAGAAGTAGATTCTATTTGGGAGGCAAGTTTTCATCATCCTTTTGTAAAAAAACTTGGTGAAGGTACGTTAGATTTGGCAAGTTTTCGTTATTACGTACTTCAAGATTCATATTATTTAAGTCATTTTGCTAGAGTACAAACTTTAGGAGCTGCAAAGGCTCTAGAATTAGAAACGACAGCTCGCATGGCACACCATGCTCAAAATACATACGAGGCAGAATTATCATTACATGAGAATTTCGCAAAGAAATTAGGAATTACGGAAGAAGAAAAAGGTCATTTTATCCCTGCTCCAACTGCATATGCGTATACTTCACATATGTACCGTGCGGCGTATGAAGGGCATTTAGGGGATATTATCGCAGCAATTTTACCTTGCTACTGGCTATATTATGAAATTGGTGAACGTTTAAAAGAATGCCAGCCAGAAGAGCCGATTTATAAAGAGTGGATTTCTGCTTATGGAACTGATTGGTTCCGTACTTTAGTTGAAGAGCAAATTACACGATTAGATACTATCGCTGAACAAGTGACAGAGTCTGATCGGAAGCGTATGAAACAGCATTTCATTATTAGTAGTCAATATGAATATTCATTTTGGGAAATGGCTTATACATTAGAAAAATGGCCAGTGGATACAGAAGTAAAAGATGTAATTGGATAAAGAGTAGAGGTATTGTTATACATATGTATGGATAATACCTCTTTATATGATTTCAAAAAAGGGGTATCGCAAAAAAGACGTATCAATCTAAGTGCGTCTTTTTTTCAATTTTCTTCAATTAGCAATTTCATGGAGAACTTGCTGGAAAAGTAGAATGAAAAGCCCTAATCAGGGCTTTTTTTGTAGGAATTTCTTAACCGTCATTGAGTCCTGTCACTAGTAGGTGTTTTGACGCTACGACGGACTAGATCGATTATTCGGCTAGTGAAGTATATAAAAAAGTTAGGAATATCCGAAGGTGCTCTCAGAAAGTATATGGGAGTGTTATAACGAGAGGCATTTACAGTACAGAAAAATCTAAGCGGCATACGGGAATACATAGGATACGGCATCATGGTTATTGAGAAATGAATTGAACTTAGTAAGCATGAAGATATGACGCAAGAATTCACATTTTATAATTTCTATTTATAAAAATGAGCCCATAGTAAAAATAGGTATATGAACAAGGTGCATTGTCTAGTGATAGGTCATATTTTAAAGGTGTACGCATTGAACTTAGTTTATACCGCTATTTCTACTTAGATTTAACGAACAGAAATATAGGAAAGCATCGATGAAGTTAAAGCTTATAAACGGAGGTCATGAAAATGAACAAGTTTCAACAAGAACTACAAGCGTTAAGCCTTAATGATTACCAGTCTGGAAATATTGTGTATTGGGACCAGCAAAACCAATATCCATATTACTATTTTGAAGATGCTGCTCGTCGCTGTGGCGGTTGCGGTCGTTGTGGCGGTTGTGGCGGTCGTTGTGGTGGTGGATTCCGTTGTATTGGTTGCTTTGGTTGTTTTGGTTGTGGTGGCTGTGGCGGTTGTGGTGGTTGTTCTAATTGTTCTAATTGTTTTAATGGTTTTAATGGTACCACTGATACTACTGGTACTATTGTAACATATGAATATTGATAAGAGGAAAAAGGAATCCACTTTGTTAAGCTTTATACAATTTTATAAAAAAGGTAAATCAAAACACACGTAGCATCCTTTAATTTAAAGAAACAATTTATCTCACATTTAACAATTGCCAATTTTAATGCTTTCTCCCCGTATTTTTTAAGACCTTTTGTTGTCATATCTGAGTTTCAGCTCATTCTCTTACATGATATGAAATATGTGAAAATCAGTATGAATGGTGGAAGTGAGCACAACTTTAAAAACCATTTATTGGAATTAGTGAATTGCACGATTAGATGCTATCGCTGAACAAATGACAGAGCCTGATCGGAAGCGTATGAAACAGCATTTCATTATTAGTAGTCAATATGAATATTCATTTTGGGAAATGGCTTATACATTAGAAAAGTGGCCAGTGAATATAGAAGTAACAGATTTAATTGGATAAAGAAAAGAGGTATTGCTATACGTAGGTATGGGCAATACCTCTTTTTTAGGTTTTTGTAAAATTATTGTAAAAATCATAAATAGAACACATAATATATATTTAATAACTCTAGTGTATGACATTATAGATATAAAGGAGTGCTTTATGTGGTAATTACTTTTAACTTTTATAAAGGTTATTGGCATTTTTGAGGAACAAGATGCACTTCGAAAAGAGTTGAGCGAAGTAACGAAACTGTACGAAGAATTAAAAGCTATAAAAGGGAAACTGGCGCAAGATCTTATCGCGAAAACGAAAGTACGCTTGGAAGCAGAAGATGCATTTGAAAGCATGAAACAACAGTTACAAACTCGTGAGGAAGATTGCAATACATTACTCAACGAATTCAATGCGATTACGGAAAAGAATCATGAATTAGAGCATGACCTTCGAAAAATGCATATAAATGTACGTGCTGCAGAAGAAACAGCTGCGAAAGAACGTGAACATTATTTGGAGTTACAAGGTAGATTAAAAGCGCTTGGTATGGCGCTCAAGGCAGTCTTGTAGGTGGATGGTATGAAACTGACAAAAGAAGAACGCAAAGAGCTCACATACCAAATTGGCGATATTATCGAAGAGAAATGTAGTTGTGTGCATACCAGGTGTTTGCTAGTGCATTATATAACGTTTCTTACGTTGATAGGTTGAATCCTAACAATCTTTACGTGGGTTTTAAGTTTTTGATAAAGATCAAATTTGAATTTTGTTAAGAAAGATATACTTTTTTATGATATAGATTAATTTTTGGACATTAAATTTACTTAGAAACTAAAAAAGTCCCTCCAATTAGGTGAAGTGACCCCCGAAAGTTAGACAGGTCGTTTCATTAGGCAGCCTCTAGGGTATGAGCCCGGTATTGTACCGGGCTCATACCCTAGAGCTGTCTCTTATACACATCTCCGAGCCCACGAGAC
>NZ_JAEHCA010000028.1:0-58321 GCF_016483345.1 Bacillus cereus group sp. N24 | reverse complement strand
GTCGCTCATTTGCGACTTCCTTATGTTAACATCTTCGTTTTTCGATGTCAACTAAGTTTTTCAATTTCTTTTTTGTCGTTTTCTGCGTTTCCGCATCAGCGACGTTTATTAATTTACCATATACTAATCATTAACGTCAACACTTTTTAATAAAAAATTCTTTTTCTTACATAACGAATACATTCTTCTGCGTTAGCAACTCTTCGAAATAAACAAAAAATGATTTTATATCTTTCTTCCATCGCTTTTTTTACAACCTCATGAATACGCTCATCTTCAAAATCAAATAAAAGTTCCTCTAACTCTCTCTTCAATATGTATTCCATTTCTTTTTTCTCTTCTTTCGTCAACATAAGCCCAAGCAAATCATCACCTCAATCATTCCTTACCGAGCAATACAAGTTCCGCTCATTTTTACTTATCAAAAACAAATCATCAAAATCCTATCATTCATTATATCCACCACTTACGATATTAATCCCTTGTTCTCTTTTTTATATTTAAAGCATATATGTAACTGAAAAGGATTGGACAAAGGGGCGTAATATTATGTTTTTCTTTTTTATTACGAGCAAAAGAACTTTTAAACACATTAGCTTAATAGTGATACTTTCCTTATTTACAGCATGGCTACTCTTTTTAAAAACATATTCACATGAATCTGCTTTTTCAACTGCTACAGGTCCTAAGGTAATTTACAAAGGAGATACTGCTAAAAAACAAGTTGCGTTCACGTTTGATATTAGTTGGGGAGACAAAAAAGCGATTCCAATCCTTGAGACACTCAAAGAAAGAGAAATTAAGAATGCAACCTTCTTCCTTTCTGCTGCATGGGCCGAAAGACACCCCGATATCGTCGAACGCATCATGAAAGATGGACATGAAATCGGTAGTATGGGTTATAATTACACGTCTTACACTTCTCTAGAGCCAAATGAAATAAGAAGAGATCTTTTACGAGCCCAAGATGTTTTTACGAAACTTGGCGTAAAACAAGTCAAGCTATTGCGTCCACCTAGTGGTGAATTCAACAAAGCAACTCTTAAAATCGCAGAATCGCTCGGATACACTGTCGTTCATTGGAGTAATAATTCAAATGATTGGAAAAATCCAGGTGTAAATACTATCGTTTCCACTGTCTCTAATAATTTGAAGGGTGGAGATATTGTCTTATTACACGCATCTGATTCTGCTCTTCAAACAAATAAAGCTTTACCGCTACTTCTACAAAAGCTAAAGAGTGACGGATATCAACAAATATCCGTATCACAACTCATTTCCAACACAAGTACGAAAAGTGAAGATGTGAAGTAGTTTCTTTTCTGCTACCCTTTACACATAAATAGCTCTATTACCTTATCGAAAGGTAATAGAGCTATTTCCATCTCACTATTTCTCGTAGTATAACTATCGCTGCGTAAAAATTCAAAAGTACTTTTCAATTAAGCAGCTTTACTCGTTTTTCCGATTAAACGATGTAATATAAGTAACTGATATGCATTACATAATAAAAGTGGTATAACCATTAAATATAACCAATCTGTATCATTAATCCTTAGTGCTGGCACCCATTCAAGAATTGTTACAACAACCATAAAGAACAGGGCAGGCACAAATGCTTTTTTATTTGTTTCTTTACTTTTTATATAAGCAACAATCGCTCCAAACACAAATAATATTCCAGCAACAAGTATGTTATTCCCTAATGAAACTTCTCCATTTGCAATGAGTACAGATCTTAAATACACAAAATCAAATAAAACGAATGCAATAAAGAAGAGCTGGACTACATTCCATAAAGATGACGATCGGAACATACCTAGTCCAAAACGATGAATCGTTAAATAGGCAAAGAACCCCATTTGACTTATAACACTAAAAATAAACCCTACACCCATCAACCAGAAAGAAACTGCTAAAATCTCCTTTACGTCGAAATTTTGAAAAAATTTATCGTACTTGTCCCACTCCAAAACAAACCCAATAATAACCGTGCTGACTCCACCAAGAAACAACGTCGTTAAAAATAGTCGTACCCACTTGCGGCTATTCACAACACATCCCCCATTATCCTTATATTTCTAATTAAATTGTATCAATGACAATTTCAAAAAGCTAGCCATGTTCATGTATAAATTCCTTAAAGATATTTATATTAAAAAGAGAGAACTGTGTTGAAAGGAGTTCCAACTTATGAAACGGATACTACTCGTTTTCGTTTCTTCTTTTCTACTTATTGCACTTGTAGCATGTGCACAAGGAAAAGAAACGAAATCCGAATTAGATTACGATCAAACAAAGAAAATGATTGTTGATATTTTAAAAACCGATCAAGGTAAGAAGGCCATTCAAGATGTATTAACTGATGAAAAAATGAAACAAGCACTCATACTAGATGAAACAGTAGTAAAGAAAACGATTGAAGATGCAATGGTATCCGACAAAGGGCAGCAATTCTGGGAAAAGCTCTTTAAAGACCCTGAGTTCTCATCAAAATTCGCTAAGAGTATGGGGAAAGAACAAACAAACTTAATGAAAACCTTACTAAAAGACCCTGAATACCAAGCAGGCGTTATAGAGATCATGAAAAACCCTGAAGTAGAAAAAATGATGTTGCAAACAATGAAGAGTAAAGAATACCGTCAATATTTACAACAAGTACTAACAGAAACTACTGAAAGCCCACTCTTCCAAGCTAAGATGATTGATATTATTAGTAAAGGTGTGCAAAAGGCTGAAAAAGGTGGCTCTGATAAAAAAGATGCAGGTGGCGAAGGTGGCTCCCAAAGCGGGAGTAAGGAACAACAGTAAAAAATAATAACTATAATAATGAGTGGACAATATATATCGTCCACTCATTATTATTTTATTTTTGCGCGACAGCTGTTTTATCAATTACTGTTTCAGCTATCGTGCGATAAATAATCCCCGTTGTATGCGTATCTTCATATACTGAAGGAGCGAAGTCTTCTTTATTCCAATCAGGTTGTTGAAGTGGAATGCGGCCTATTACATCTGTTTGTAATTCGGCAGCTAATTTATCTCCTCCACCTCTTCCAAATACATACTCCTTCTCACCAGTTACTTTACTTTCAAAATACGCCATATTTTCAACGACACCAAGAATACTGTGTTCAGTGCGCAAAGCCATCGCTCCAGCACGCGCTGCTACAAATGCCGCTGTTGGATGAGGCGTCGTTACTATAATCTCTTTACAAGCCGGCAACATGGAATGCAAGTCTAACGCAACATCACCTGTACCTGGCGGTAAATCTAATACTAAGTAATCTAAATCACCCCATTCTACTTCTGTGAAGAAATGATTTAACATTTTCCCAAGCATAGGTCCTCTCCAAATAACCGGTGCATTATCTTCCACAAAGAATCCCATTGAGATTACTTTTACACCTAGACGCTCCACTGGGATTATTTTATCTCCTCTTACAATAGGACGTTTTTCTATCCCCATCATATCAGGTACACTAAAACCGTAAATATCCGCATCAATGATACCAACTTTTTTCCCTAGACGAGCTAAAGCAATGGCAAGGTTAACGGAGACTGTTGATTTTCCCACTCCACCTTTTCCACTCGCAACTGCTAAAAATGTCGTTTTTGAATTCGGTGACAATAAAGATTCAATTTGCTCTTCTTCTTGCGGTGGTACAAACTGAGCTAATTCCTCTTCTGTAAATTCTGCAAAACGAAGTCCAACTGTTGCTGCCCCAAGTTCCTTCACTAACTTTACGATGCCCGACTGCAACTGCATTTGTTCCGCAGTACCTGTTTTTACAATTGCAATTTTAACACTCACATGTTCCTTCTCCGGCTTGACTGTTACCTCTTTAATTGCATTTGTTTCTTTTAACGTTTTATGTAAAAACGGATCTACAATCCCTTCTAACGCTTCCACTACTTGCTCTTTCGTTACCATAATTAGCCCAGCCCCCTGTATGAAAAATAACGTAATGTTAATTGAATTTATCTCTCTTTATCCTTGAAATAAATGCGTTTACATTTTCAGTATAACATATTTTCCGAAAACTTCGTTAACGAGAGAAACTCAAAAAATCCCCCTTATTCTGGAGGATTTCCTTTTTCCGTGAAATAACGCAATATACCTCGATATACGGCAGCCGCTACCTTTTGCTGATATTTTTCCGAATTTAACATATACCTTTCGTTCACATTCGATAAAAATCCAGCTTCAATTAAAGCGCCTGGTGTTTTCGCATACTTTAATAAATACACATGAGGAATCGTTTTAGCAGAACGGTTCGTATTTTCTAAACTCGTTCTCAATTCAGCTTGTATAAACTTCGCAGCACGTTCATTTTCAGTTAAAGAACGATAGTAGAACGTTTGTGCTCCTTTAGAATCGCTACTAGTTAATGCATTTAAATGAATACTTGCAAAGAAATCGACATCTGGCTTATTAATAATCTCCACACGTCTTCTTAAATCCTCTGCTTTACGTCTACTATACGACTTTGTATCTTTGTTAGCTAAATCATAATCTCCTTCACGTGTCAAAATAACTAATGCACCTTGCTCTTGCAAATAATCTTGCACTTTTTTTGTAATTTCAAGAGTTATGTCTTTTTCTATAATATCCTTTCCACCAACAGCTCCTCCGTCTGGTCCACCATGCCCTGCGTCTAATACAATTACTTTCCCTGATAAGGGTAAATTCCACGCTCGCCACGATTTTGTAATTTGAAATTCTTGTTTGACTAAAAAAAACAAAACAACCGCAGCGAGCGCAAAAGAGATAATTCGAATTCTCTTCATACCTTTCCTCCTCCAGCTAGTCCCTCTAATTACTTATATGGGACAAGAGGAAAGTTTATGCTTGTCTTAATGTAGCTTTAAACGATATCTTCTTTCACCTTTTTCATATCCTTCCTGCCACCACAATCCGATAAACTGCTGACAAGATTCAAAAAGTAATTCCTCATCTTTTAACTTAATTTCTCGTATAGTCATACTCGTTAAAAATTGAAATAGTGTTTCCGTTAATTGTTGCTCTTCTTCTAAAGCCCTATATTTCACATCAAAGAACGATTCGCCATAATAACCAAACTTACTGTATCTCGCTCCTAATAAATAAGATTCTATTCCTAGTTCAATACAGTAATCTTCATACTGACGATGAAGCTCTTGCATCTGAAAGGCATCATGAATATTTGAACGCAACGTTTTTAATGATAATTCTCGTAGCATCTTCCGCTCGTATTTTAATTGCTTTTCTTTTTGTTTTTCTTTTAAGCTGACAATGACATTCATAGTACTTATAAAACCTCCCTAATACGTATTAGTCTAAACTTCTAAAGAAGAAGCATACGCGGGACGGTAGCACTAAAATATTCCAAACTTCAAAAATAAATAAGAGGAATTAAACATAAAAAAACCCCAACCAAAATGGTTGAGGTTTGTAGTTCGCAAAAATTAACGTTTTGAGAACTGAGGTGCACGACGTGCGCCTTTAAGACCGTATTTTTTACGCTCTTTCATACGTGCGTCACGAGTTAATAGACCTGCACGTTTTAGTGTTAGACGGTATTCTGGATCAGCTTTTAATAAAGCGCGAGAAATACCGTGACGAATAGCACCAGCTTGACCAGTGTATCCACCACCATTTACGTTTACAAGTACATCGTAGTTACCTAAAGTTTCTGTTGCAACTAGAGGTTGTTTAACTACTTCACGTAATGCAGCAAATGGGATATAGTTTTCAAAATCACGACCGTTAATGATAACGCGTCCTTCGCCTGGAACTAGGCGTACGCGCGCTACTGAACTCTTACGACGTCCAGTGCCATAGTATTGAACCTGTGCCAAAGTAAGCCCTCCTTTAATTAATTATCCGCGAAGTTCGTAAACTTCTGGTTTTTGTGCTTGGTGTGGATGCTCTGCTCCAGCATACACGTTTAATTTCTTAGATACTTGACGTCCTAAACGTCCTTTTGGAAGCATCCCTTTAATTGCAAGCTCTAACATTTGTACAGGGTAGTTTGTACGCATTTCTAGAGCTGTTCTTTGCTTAAGTCCACCTGGGTGGTTAGTGTGACGGTAGTAAATTTTATCGTTTAATTTATTACCTGTTAAATGAATTTTCTCAGCGTTAATAATAATTACATGATCACCCGTGTCAACGTGTGGTGTAAATGTAGGTTTGTTTTTACCACGTAAAATGGATGCTACTTCAGTAGATAGGCGACCTAAAGTTTGACCTTCAGCATCAACCACATACCATTTACGCTCAACTTCGTTAGCTTTTGCCATAAAAGTCGTACGCATGTGTTTCCCTCCTCGTTATCTTTTCCATAGAAAAAATCTATTGTTTATCTTAAACACGATTTCCTTCCGGGGCTAATCGTGGTTTTAGAAACAATACCATATGTTATGATATACTTTTGAGTTTCTAATGTCAAGCAAATGTTACACCAGGATTAGTTGTTATAGTTTACTTGCCATAAGTAAAGTCCATGACCTGGAGCCATCTTTCCAGCAAACTGGCGATTTTGTTTTGCTAAAATCTCTGGAATGCTATCAGGATCAAGCTTTCCTTGCCCTACGTTAAGTAACGTACCAACAATAATTCTGACCATATTATATAAAAATCCATTACCTACAAAACGAAAAATTAATTCATCATCTTGCTCAATTAACTCGATTTCAAAAATTGTTCGCACTTTATCTTTTTTGTCAGTTTTTGCCGAACAAAAAGAAGTGAAATCATGCGTTCCAATAAAATAAGGAATCGCTTTTCTTATAGAGTTTATTTCAAGCGGATATGGATATTGATATACGTAATTTCTACGGAATACATCCGCAGTCTTTGATAATAATACACGATAACGATATTCTTTTCTCTCAACACCGTAACGTGCATGAAATTCTTCTGTTTTCTTCTCTACTTGCCTGATAACAATATCATCTGGCAACATTGTGTTTAAAGCATTACTCCATTGCCACTCTTCAAGAGACAAAGGTGTATCAAAGTGTATGACTTGTCCTTTCGCATGAACGGTAGAATCCGTTCTGCCTGATGCCTGAACACGAACAAGTTCACCCTTATGCAATTTCTGTAATGCCTTCTCTATTTCTTGTTGAACAGTACGATGCTGTGGTTGAATTTGGTAACCACAAAAATGCATGCCATCATATGCAACTGTACATTTTATTCTTTCCATCTTTCCGTTCTCCATTACAATCGCAACCATACTAAAATACAAGCTAGACAAAGTAAACTTATAATTGTTACTGTATCGCTCATTTTCCAGCGTAGTTGCCTAAATTTAGTTCGTCCTTCACCATTTCGATATCCACGTGCTTCCATCGCAATTGCTAAATCCTCAGCACGCTTAAAAGCACTAATAAAAAGTGGAACGAGTAGTGAAATAATTGCCTTCATCCTATCTTTTATCGGACCTCCAGCAAAATCAATACCACGTGACGCTTGTGCTTTCATAATTTTACTCGTTTCATCCATTAATGTCGGAATAAAACGAAGAGAAATAGACATCATTAATGCGATTTCATGAACAGGAACCTTTATACGCTTCAACGGCTTTAATAACGTCTCCAAACCATCTGTAATCTCAATAGGTGTCGTTGTTAACGTTAATAATGTCGTCATTAAAATAATAACAAAGAATCGTATAGAAATGTATATCCCTTGCTCTAATCCCTTTTCATGTATTGAAAACCAACCAAGCTGGAATAGTACATCCCCTTCTTTAGTTGTGAAGATATGCAGGAAAAATGTAAAAAGAAAAATCCATAAAATTGGTTTTAAGCCCGAAAGTACATAACGAATCGGCACTTTTGCAAAAAATAAAGCAATGAGTGCATATAAAAATAAAAATCCATATGAAATCGCATTATTTGCTAAGAAAACAACAAATACATATAAAAAGACAATCAACAGCTTCGTACGAGGATCAAGTTGATGAATGAGTGACTTACCTGGAATGTATCTCCCAATAATCAACTGCTGCATGATTCATGACCACCTTTTCGTAACACCTGTACAACTTCATGAGTAAGATCCTCTAAAGATAAGGTAGCCTTTGGAATTGAAATACCAAACTTCTCTTCAATTGCACGTTTATACTTTAAAGACATCGGAAGGTCCACACCAATTTGTTCTAGTTCATCAGCATGTGAAAATACTTCCTCTGCACTTCCTTGCAAAAAGACCGTTCCTTTATGCATGACCACAATTTGATCTGCATACTTAGCGGCATCCTCCATATTATGGGTAACAAGAATGACTGTAAGCCCCTGCTCCTTATGCAAACTATAAAACATCTCCATAAGCTCGTGCTGTCCTTTCGGATCAAGCCCCGCTGTAGGTTCATCTAATACAAGTACTTCGGGTTCCATCGCAAGTACGCCCGCTATTGCAACACGCCTCATTTGCCCACCGCTTAATTCAAACGGAGAACGTGCTAATAACTCTATATCCAATCCAACAAGCTGAATGGCATCTTTTGCCTTTTGCTTTGCCACTTCTTCAGATAAACCGAAATTAGTAGGCCCAAAACAAATATCTTTCTCCACTGTCTCTTCAAATAACTGATGTTCTGGGAACTGAAAGACAACCCCTACTTTTTTTCGTAGTGGCTTAAGCTTCTTCTCTTTCTTCCCTGCTGAAATTAAATGTTCACCAATTTGAACCGTACCATTTGTCGGCTGCAATAAACCATTTAAATGTTGAATCATCGTCGACTTACCTGAACCAGTATGACCGATAATGGCATAATAGCCTCCACTTGGAAACGACACGTCTACATCATAAAGCGCGCGTCTTTCAAATGGAGTTTTATATTGATAACGATGTTCTACTTTTTGGAATGTAATCTCCAAAGTTCGTTCACCAAACTTTCCATTGTAAGATGCGTATTTTGCAAAAGAATTTCACTTCTTTTTAATAATTCTGCTATTTTTACTGAAAAAGGTACATCTAACCCAATTTCTTGGAGCATATGAGAGGACTTGAAAATTTGCTTTGGGGTCCCTTCCTCTAATATTTCTCCCTTGTTTAAAATAATGACACGGTCTGACTGTGCCGCTTCTTCTAAATCGTGCGTAATTGATAATACGGTAATACCTTTTTGATTAACAAGCTGTCTAACCGTTTCTACTACTTCACGTCTCCCTTGAGGGTCTAACATTGACGTTGCTTCATCTAGTATTAAAATAGATGGCTGAAGTGCTAAAACACCTGCTATTGCAACTCGCTGCTTTTGCCCACCAGATAACGAATGGGGCTCATCATTAAGAAAATCTTCCATACGGACAAGTCGCAGGGCTTGTTCTAATCTTTCTACCATCTGTTCCTTTGGCATTCCGATATTTTCTAAGCCAAATACAACGTCATCTTGTACTGTCGTTCCAACAAATTGATTATCTGGATTTTGAAATACCATTCCAATTTGTTTTCGAACATCCCATACCGTTTCTTCTGATAAAACCATTGTATCATTTACAGTAATTGTCCCTGATTCCGGCAAAAACAAACCATTCAATAATTTTGCAAGTGTAGATTTACCTGAACCATTTTGTCCGATAACAGATACCCATTCTCCTTCATATAAGGAAAACGAAACATCTTTTAATGCATACGAGGCTGCCCCAGGATATTGAAATGATACATTTTCTGTCCGAAGTTTCTCTTTTTTCAATACAAGGCACCCTTTCCTTCGCCAAGTTAGCCTTTTTTATATTTAAAAAAAAAGGGCCATGACCAGTTACTTGAAAAGAACTGTCCTGCCCTTTTAATTATCATTATACTAACTCGATAATTACCATTGGTGCTGCGTCTCCGCGACGTGGACCAATTTTTGCAATACGAGTGTATCCGCCTTGGCGCTCAGCATAGCGTGGAGCTACATCAGCGAATAATTTTTGAAGTGCATCTTGACCAGTCTCAGCGTTAGCAACTTCATTGCGAATGAAAGCTGCTGCTTGACGACGAGCGTGAAGATCTCCGCGTTTACCTAAAGTGATCATTTTTTCCACTACAGAACGAAGTTCTTTTGCACGAGTTTCTGTCGTTTGGATGCGCTCGTTGATAATTAAATCAGTAGCTAAATCACGTAACATAGCTTTACGTTGCGCACTTGTACGGCCTAATTTTCTGTATGCCATTCGTAGTTCCCTCCTTTGTTGATGGGTTTAAATCCTCAGTCGTCTTTACGTAAACCTAAACCTAATTCCTCAAGTTTATGTTTAACTTCTTCTAAGGATTTACGTCCTAAGTTACGAACTTTCATCATATCTTCTTCTGTTTTGTTCGCAAGCTCTTGTACAGTATTAATTCCTGCACGTTTTAGGCAATTATAAGAACGAACAGAAAGATCTAGTTCTTCGATAGTCATCTCAAGAACTTTCTCTTTTTGATCTTCTTCCTTCTCGACCATAATCTCAGCATTTTGTGCTTCATCAGTTAAACCAACAAAGATATTTAAATGCTCAGTTAAGATTTTGGCCCCTAAAGAGATAGCTTCTTTTGGCCCGATGCTTCCATCCGTCCATACATCAAGCGTAAGCTTATCATAATTAGCCACTTGTCCGACACGTGTCTTTTCCACTTGGTAAGTTACACGTGATACTGGAGTATAAATAGAATCAATAGGAATTACTCCTATTGGTTGATCTTCGCTTTTATTTGCATCAGCTGGCGTATACCCACGGCCACGCTTTGCAGTTAAACGCACGCGGAAATGCGCATCCTTTGCTAACGTTGCAATGTGTAAATCTGGATTTAAGATTTCTACATCACTATCGTGAGTAATATCAGCAGCTGTGACAATACCTTCGCCCTGCACATCAATTTCCAACGTCTTCTCTTCTTCAGAGTAGATTTTAAGAGCTAACTTTTTCAAGTTTAAGATGATCGTCGTAACGTCTTCTACTACGCCCTCAACTGTTGAAAATTCATGTAATACGCCATCGATTTGGATAGCAGTAACAGCGGCACCAGGGAGTGAGGATAAAAGAATACGACGTAAGGAGTTACCCAAAGTAGTACCATATCCACGCTCAAGCGGTTCAATTACGAATTTACCATATTTAGCATCTTCGTTAAGTTCAACCGTTTCGATTTTCGGCTTTTCGATTTCAATCATTAACTAAACCCTCCTTCAAAACGTCGAAACCCCGGTTAAACAAAGGTATACCCCTTTGATTAACCGAAAGTCCCCCTTAGGCAGTTCCCGATTGTGCACAACAAGCGATGTTTCTGTACGAAATTTCTCGATAATGCATCATATCCATTATAGACAAAAGGGAAAATTCTATACAGAAAAATTACACACGACGACGTTTTGGTGGACGACATCCATTATGAGGAACTGGAGTAACATCTCTAATTGCTGTTACTTCTAGACCTGCAGCTTGAAGAGCACGAATTGCAGCTTCACGACCAGCACCAGGACCTTTAACAGTAACCTCTAAAGTTTTTAAACCGTGCTCCATTGCAACTTTAGCAGCAGCTTCAGCAGCCATTTGCGCAGCGAATGGAGTAGACTTACGAGATCCACGGAAACCAAGTGCACCAGCACTAGACCAAGAAAGTGCGTTACCATGAGTATCTGTAAGTGTTACGATTGTGTTGTTGAAAGTAGAACGAATATGAGCTATACCAGCTTCAATATTCTTTTTCACACGTTTTTTACGAGTGTTTGTTTTACGTGCCATTGTTAGTTCAACCTCCTTTACTTATTATTTCTTTTTATTTGCTACTGTACGACGTGGACCTTTACGTGTACGAGCATTGTTTTTAGAGTTTTGACCACGAACTGGTAAACCACGACGGTGACGAAGACCACGGTAAGAACCGATCTCCATTAGACGTTTAATGTTAAGAGATACTTCACGACGAAGGTCTCCCTCAACTTTAATGCTATCGATAACATCACGGATACGTCCTAGTTCGTCTTCCGTTAAATCACGAACTCGTGTTTCTGAAGAAATACCAGCTTCAGTAAGAATTTTTTCAGCAGTTGTGCGACCAATGCCGAATACGTAAGTTAAAGAAATAACAACGCGTTTGTCTCGAGGAATATCTACACCTGCGATACGTGCCATTCTGAATGCACCTCCTTCTGATTAACCTTGTTTTTGTTTATGTTTAGGGTTTTCACAAATAACCATTACTTTTCCACGTCTACGAATAACTTTACATTTTTCGCAGATTGGTTTAACTGACGGTCTTACTTTCATGTCTCGAACCTCCTTAAAGATTACGGAGTGCTATATTATTTAAAACGGTACGTAATACGACCACGATTTAAATCGTACGGAGATAATTCTACCGTAACTTTGTCTCCTGGTAAAATACGAATGAAGTTCATACGGATTTTACCAGAAACGTGAGCCAATACGACATGCCCATTCTCTAATTCTACTTTGAACATAGCATTTGGCAACGTTTCAAGAACGGTACCTTCGACTTCAATTACATCATCTTTAGCCATTCAATAGTTCTCCCTTCTTCAAATCAGTAACATTTTACACTGCTCTGAAATTCCGGAGAGCCAGCTACTTATAAAGTGGTAAGGATTTCGTATCCTGCTTCTGTAAGAGCAATCGTGTGCTCAAAATGGGCACACCATTTACCATCTACCGTTACCACTGTCCAGTCATCAGATAGTGTTTTTACATATCGTCTTCCTTGATTCACCATCGGCTCAACACAGATGACCATTCCCGGCTTTAATCTAGGGCCTCTATTTGGAGGACCATAGTGCGGGATTTGAGGGTCCTCATGTAAGTCTTGCCCGATTCCGTGACCAACATACTCCCTAACGATCGAGAATCCGTTCTCTTCAGCATGGGTTTGAACCGCATGTGAGATATTTGATAATCTTTCGCCTGGTTTTACTTGTTCTAAACCAAGATACAACGATTTTTCTGTGACATCAAGTAGCTTTTGAACAGATTCAGAAATGTTTCCAACTGGATACGTCCATGCAGAATCTCCATGGTACCCATTGTATTTCGCACCAATATCGATACTGATGATATCGCCCTCTTCGAGCTTTCGCTTCCCTGGAATTCCGTGTACAAGCTCTTCATTTACAGAAGCACATATGCTCCCCGGAAATCCGTTGTATCCTTTAAAAGATGGCGTAGCACCATATTTTTGAATCGTCTTTTCCGCTATTTGATCGAGCTCTTTCGTTGTAATTCCTGGAGTAATATGCTGTTTCAACTCTTGATGAGTTAAAGCAACGATCCTGCCAGCTTCTCGCATGATTTCTATCTCGCGAGGAGTTTTGCAGATGATCATTACGCTAAGCCTCCGATGAGAACATCGATATCAGCAAATACTTTATTGATGTCTTGCTCACCATTAATGCTTTGCAAGTAACCAAGCTCCTCATAAAAATCAAGCAAAGGTTTTGTTTGCTTAATATTTACATCTAAACGATTTGCTACAGTTTCTTCATTGTCATCAGAGCGTTGATATAAATCGCCACCACATTTATCGCACACATCAGCGTTTGCTGGTGGATTGAATTCTAAGTGGTAAGTCGCACCGCACTCTTTACAAATGCGACGGCCTGTAAGGCGTTTTAATAACAACCCTGAATCCACATTAATGTTTAAAACATAGTCGATTTTTTTGCCAAGATCTTTCATAATCTCTTCAAGAGCTGATGCTTGTGCAACAGTTCGTGGGAAACCATCTAATAAGAATCCTTTTACACAGTCTTCTTGACTTAAACGTTCACGAACGATTCCGATTGTAACTTCATCTGGAACAAGAGCACCTTTATCAATAAAAGATTTTGCTTGTAAACCCATTTCAGTTTCAGCCTTCATAGCTGCACGGAACATATCTCCTGTTGAGATGTGAGGGATGTTATACTTGGCAACAATCTGTTCGGCTTGTGTACCTTTACCAGCACCAGGAAGCCCCATTAAAATTAAGTTCATCCTTGTTCCCCCTCAGTACATGAGCATGTAGGGAAGACAAGCCTTCCCACTTACTCATTGCTTGATAAACCCTTTGTAATGGCGTTTTACCAGTTGGCTTTCTAGCTGCTTCATTGTTTCTAAAGCAACGCCGACAACGATTAACATACTCGTTCCACCGATCTGTGCAGATGGAGGAAGATTTCCCAATTTCGTAAAGATAACTGGTAAGATTGCAATCGCTGCTAGGAAAATTGATCCTACAAAGGTCAAACGATACAAGATTTTTGTTAAATATTGTTCCGTATTCTTACCCGGACGAATACCTGGAACATATCCACCTTGCTTATTTAGATTCTCTGACATTTGCTCTGGATTAACCTGAACAAATGCATAGAAATATGTGAAGGCTACAATGAGCGCAACATATATGATCATTCCCACTGGGTGAGAATAGTTAAAGTTTGCAATAATCCACTGCGATACATCATGTTTCGGGAAGAACTGTGCAATAGTTGGAGGCGTAATTAAGAATGAAACAGCAAAAATGACTGGAATAACACCCGCACTATTTACCTTAAGTGGTAAATGAGTGTTTTGTGCTCCAGCATGATTCCCATTCGCTCCTGTTACACGCTTCGCATATTGAATTGGGATCTTTCTAACAGCCTGTTGAATGAAAATAACACCAACAATAACCGCTAGCACAGCTAGTAAGATCAATACAACTTTAACGATACTCATGAACAATTGATCTCCGATATTTTGAAACTGTTGTTGATACACTTGAGATATAACACTTGGGATCGCTGCGGCAATACCACCAAAGATAAGGATGGAAATACCATTACCTACACCTTTAGCTGTAATCTGTTCACCTAACCACATTAAAAATGCAGTACCAGCAGTCAGTACCGTAGCAATGTATAAATAAGTGCTCCAACCAGGATTCAAAATTAATTGCCCACCTACCATACCGTTAAAACCGATTGACATACCAAACCCCTGAATAAACGCAAGAACAATTGTAAAGTAACGCGTGAATTGCGTTAGTTTACGACGGCCCATTTCACCTTGCTTCGACCATTCCGAAAATTTAGGAACAACATCCATCTGCAATAATTGCACGATGATGGATGCTGTAATATACGGCATGATTCCCATCGCGAAGATGGAGAAGTTTTTCAAGGCGCCACCGCCAAATGTATTTAGGATACCTAAGGCATTTAATTGATCTTGTGCTTTCAGTACGTCTCCATTTGTAAATGGCACTGGGATAAACGTGCCAATCCTGAATACGATTAACATCGCTAAAGTGAATAATATTTTACGTCTTATCTCAGCAACGCGCATAAAGTTGGAGATTGTACGAAACATTAGATCACCTCAACTGATCCGCCAGCTGCTTCAATTGCTTCTTTAGCACTTGAAGAGAACTTGTGCGCTTTAACAGTTAATTTTTTCTCTACTGCTCCGCTTGCAAGAATTTTAACACCGTCGTTTAACTTGCTGATAACGCCAGTTTCCAGCAATAATTCAGGTGTTACTTCTGTACCATCTTCAAAACGATTTAACGTTGATAAGTTTACAATAGTAAACTCTTTACGGTTAATGTTTGTGAAGCCGCGTTTTGGTAAACGACGGAATAATGGAGTTTGACCACCTTCGAAGCCAAGACGAACACCGCCACCAGAACGTGCGTTTTGTCCTTTATGACCTTTACCAGCAGTTTTACCGTTACCAGAACCGATACCACGACCGACACGGTTACGTACTTTACGAGAACCTTCTGCAGGTTTTAATTCATGAAGTTTCATTCCCAGGCACCTCCTTATATTAATGAGTTATCCTTAAGCTTCTTTTACAGTTATAAGGTGAGAAACTTTGTTGATCATACCAAGAATAGCAGGAGTTTCTTCCTTAACTACAGTTGAATTCAACTTTTTAAGACCTAAAGCTTCTACCGTCGCACGTTGATCTTGTGGACGACCAATTACACTACGAGTGAGGGTAATTTCTAACTTTTTCGCCATTTGTTTTCCCTCCTTAACCTAGTAGCTCTTCTACAGATTTACCGCGTAATTTTGCAACATCTTCAGCGCGCTTAAGTTCGCTTAATCCGTTCACAGTAGCGCGAATCATGTTGATTGGTGTGTTAGAACCAAGAGATTTCGAAAGAATATCTTGTACACCAGCTAATTCAAGTACCGCACGAACAGGTCCACCAGCAATAACACCAGTACCTTCAGCAGCAGGTTTTAAGAATACTTCACCAGCTCCAAAATGACCGTTGATTGTGTGTGGAATTGTTGTACCAACTAATGGTACAGCGATTAAGTTTTTCTTAGCGTCTTCGATAGCTTTGCGAATTGCGTCTGGTACCTCTTGTGCTTTACCAGTACCGAATCCAACATGACCGTTTTTATCGCCAACTACAACTAGTGCAGCAAAGCGGAAACGACGACCACCCTTAACAACTTTCGCGACACGATTTATCGTAACTACACGTTCTTCAAGTTCTAATTTACTTGGGTCAATGCGATGCATCAATTTTCCCTCCTTTGACCATTAAAATTGTAATCCAGCCTCACGAGCAGCTTCAGCTAGAGCTTTAACACGGCCATGGTATAAGTAACCACCGCGATCGAATACTACTTCTTTAACGCCTTTCTCTACAGCACGCTTAGCAACTGATTCTCCAACTTTCGTAGCAGCTTCAGTATTGCTAGTACCGTTAAGAGCAAGGTCTTTATCAAGAGTAGATGCACTTACTAACGTTACACCATTCACATCATCAATAACTTGAGCGTAAATATGTTGGTTAGAACGGAACACGTTTAAACGTGGACGTTCTGCAGTACCAGTAAGTTTAGCACGTACACGTGCATGTCTTTTCTTACGAGTCGCATTTTTATCAGCTTTAGTGATCATTCTTGTCACTCCTTTCTCTCACCTAACGGGTTTACTTAGCAGTTTTACCTTCTTTACGACGAACAACTTCGCCTTCGTAACGAATACCTTTACCTTTATATGGCTCAGGAGCACGTACAGCACGGATGTTAGCAGCAAATTCGCCAACACGTTGCTTGTCGATACCTTTAATTACGATTTTAGTTGGTGCAGGTACTTCAACTTCGATACCTGCTTCCGGAGTCATTTCTACTGGATGAGAATAACCTACGCTTAATACAAGTTTATCTCCTTGTTTTTGAGCACGGTAACCAACACCGACTAATTCAAGTCCGCGTGCGAAACCTGTAGTTACACCTTCAACCATGTTTCCGATTAAAGCACGAGTTGTACCGTGTAATGCACGGTGTTCCTTCTGTTCAGATGGACGCTCAACTGTTAGTGTATTTTCTTCAATTTTGATAGACATATCAGCATTGAATTTACGAGTTAATTCACCTTTAGGGCCTTTTACTGTTACAGTATTGTCTTCTGCAATTGTAATAGTAACACCTGCAGGGATTTCAAGAATCTTTTTACCAATACGAGACATGTGGTCACACCTCCGTTCGTTTTAAATATATATTACCAAACGTATGCTACTACTTCTCCACCAGTTTGTAATTGACGAGCATCTTTGTCTGTCATTACTCCCTTAGATGTAGAAACAAGAGCGATACCTAATCCGTTAAGTACACGTGGTACTTCATCAGCTTTAGCGTAAACGCGTAAGCCAGGTTTACTGATACGTTTTAATCCAGTGATTACACGTTCATTGTTTGCACCATATTTCAGGAAAATACGAAGGATACCTTGTTTGTTATCCTCGATGTATTCTACATCACGAATGAAACCTTCACGTTTTAAAAGTTCAGCGATCTCTTTTTTGATTTTAGAAGCAGGAACCTCTAATTTCTCATGACGTACCATGTTCGCATTACGGATGCGAGTAAGCATGTCTGCAATTGGATCTGTCATCACCATGTGTTTTACCTCCTTCCCATTTGTGGGTTTTACCAACTAGCTTTTTTAACACCAGGAATTTGACCTTTATATGCAAGTTCACGGAAACAAATACGGCAAAGTTTAAATTTGCGGTATACAGAATGCGGACGACCGCAGCGTTCGCAACGTGTATACTCTTGTACTTTAAACTTAGGAGTACGCTTTTGTTTCGCTATCATAGATTTTTTAGCCACGTTTTCGCCTCCTCTACTTAGCGTTGGCTTCCATTATTTTTGGAATGGCATACCGAATTGTGTTAAAAGTTCACGAGCTTCTTCATCAGTTTTCGCTGTAGTAACGATTACGATGTCCATACCGCGGACTTTGCTTACTTTATCATAATCGATCTCAGGGAAGATAAGTTGCTCTTTAACACCTAATGTGTAGTTCCCACGACCATCGAATGATTTCTTAGAAACACCACGGAAATCACGTACACGTGGTAAAGAAACTGACACTAATTTGTCGAAGAACTCATACATTTGCTCGCCGCGTAAAGTTACTTTCGCACCGATTGGCATACCTTCACGAAGACGGAAACCAGCGATTGATTTTTTAGCACGAGTTACAACAGGTTTTTGACCTGCGATTTGTGTTAATTCTTCTACTGCATTGTCTAAAGCTTTTGAGTTAGATACCGCGTCACCAACACCAGTGTTGATTACGATCTTTTCGATTTTCGGTACTTCCATCACAGATTTATAGTTAAACTTGCTCACTAGAGCAGGAGTAATTTCCTTTTGGAACTTCTCTTTAAGGCGATTCAATGAAGTGACCTCCTTTCTTAAGAAAATTATTTATCTAATAATTCACCAGATTTTTTTGCAATACGAACTTTTTTACCATCTTCTACTTTGAAGCCTACACGAGTAGGTTCACCTGTTTTCGGATCTAAAATCATAACGTTAGAAACGTGAATAGGTGCTTCTTTAGTAATAATTCCACCTTGTGGATTTAATTGAGATGGCTTAGAGTGCTTCTTAACGATATTGACACCCTCAACGATAACACGGTTTTGCTTTGGGAAAGCCACAAGGATAACGCCTTGTTTTCCTTTGTCTTTACCAGTGATTACCTGTACTTTATCACCTTTTTTTACATGCATCTTAATTCTGCACCTCCTTAGCAAGGCAATACCTTAAATTATAGAACTTCTGGAGCTAAAGAAACGATCTTCATGAAGTTGCTATCACGTAATTCACGAGCTACTGGTCCGAAGATACGAGTACCACGTGGGCTCTTATCGTCTTTAATGATAACCGCTGCGTTTTCATCAAATTTGATGTAAGAACCGTCCGGACGACGAGCTCCGCTCTTCGTACGTACTACTACTGCTTTAACAACGTCACCTTTTTTAACAACGCCACCTGGTGTTGCTTGTTTTACCGTAGCAACGATAATGTCACCAATGTTAGCATATTTACGACCAGAGCCGCCTAATACTTTAATTGTTAAAAGTTCACGTGCACCAGAGTTGTCAGCAACTTTCAAACGAGATTCTTGTTGGATCATGTTATGAAACCTCCCTTCGGACTAAAAATTCCGATTCGTCTATTTAGATAATAACCGCTTCTTCAACGATTTCAACTAAACGGAAACGCTTAGTAGCAGAAAGCGGGCGAGTTTCCATGATTTTAACGATATCGCCAAGTTTCGCTTGGTTTTGCTCATCATGGGCTTTGTACTTCTTAGAATACTTAACACGTTTTCCGTACAAGGAATGAGTTTTGTAAGTTTCAACTAAAACTGTAATCGTTTTGTCCATTTTGTCAGACACTACACGACCAGTATAAACTTTGCGTTGGTTACGTTCGCTCACTATGCAAACCTCCCCTCAATTTATCGATTAATTCCGATCTCTCTTTCACGAACTACAGTTTTCATACGAGCAATTGCTTTACGCACTTCACGAATGCGAGTTGGATTCTCTAATTGTCCTGTAGCAAGTTGGAAGCGAAGATTAAACAACTCTTCCTTTAAAGCTTTAACTTTTGTTTCGATTTCGGCAGTGGTTAATTCACGAATATCATTAGTTTTCATTAGATTCACCACCATTTTCTTCACGTTTTACGAATTTACATTTCACAGGTAACTTGTGAGCTGCAAGACGTAATGCTTCGCGTGCTACCTCTTCAGATACACCCGCGATTTCGAACATAATTTTCCCAGGTTTTACTACTGCTACCCAGCCTTCTGGTGCCCCTTTACCGGAACCCATACGTACTTCTAGAGGTTTTGCAGTGTAAGGCTTAGAAGGGAAAATTTTAATCCATACTTTACCGCCACGTTTCATGTAACGAGTCATTGCACGACGAGCAGCTTCGATTTGACGGTTTGTAATCCATGAAGCAGCTTGTGCTTGTAAACCGAATTCACCGAAAGCAATTTCAGTTCCACCTTTTGCACGACCACGCATTTTACCACGATGCTCTCTACGATATTTTACGCGTTTTGGCATTAACATATTATTTTCCTCCTTCCTCAGAAGCTTTCTTTTTTGTAGGAAGGACTTCTCCACGGTAGATCCATACTTTTACGCCTAATTTACCGTATGTTGTATCAGCTTCAACTGCTGCATAGTCAATATCAGCGCGAAGTGTATGAAGTGGAACAGTTCCTTCACTGTAAGATTCTGCACGAGCGATATCAGCTCCGCCAAGACGACCAGAAACCTGTGTTTTAATACCTTTAGCACCTGCACGCATAGCACGTTGAATAACTTGCTTTTGTGCACGACGGAATGATACACGGTTTTCTAATTGACGAGCGATGTTTTCGCCTACTAATTTAGCGTTAAGATCAGCTCTCTTAACTTCTAAAATGTTGATGTGTACACGCTTGCCTGTTAATTGGTTAAGAGCTTTGCGAAGTGCTTCAACTTCAGTACCACCTTTACCAATTACCATACCAGGTTTTGCAGTGTGAATTGTAACATTTACACGATTTGCTGCACGTTCGATTTCTACTTTAGCAACAGCAGAATCTTTTAAGCGTACAGTAATGTACTCACGGATTTTGATGTCTTCATGTAATAATGTAGCGTAATCTTTCTCAGCGAACCAACGAGATTCCCAGTCACGGATAACACCGACACGAAGACCAATTGGATTAACCTTTTGACCCATCGATTATCCCTCCTTCTTTTCTGATACCACAACTGTGATGTGGCTTGTGCGTTTGTTAATTTGGCTTGCACGACCCATTGCACGTGGACGGAAACGTTTCAACGTTGGACCTTCGTCAACGAAAACTTTTTCAACAACTAGGTTGTTAATATCCATCTCATAATTGTGCTCTGCATTTGCGATTGCAGATTTTAAAACTTTTTCTACAACTGGAGAAGCAGTTTTTGGTGTGTGGTTAAGGATAGCAATCGCTTCACCCACTTGCTTACCTCGGATTAAGTCTACTACTAAACGAACTTTACGAGGAGCAATACGAACTGTTCTCGCTACTGCTTTAGCTTGCATTGAAGTGCCTCCTCTCATTATCTTCTAGTTTTCTTATCGTCAGCAAGGTGACCTTTATACGTACGAGTTGGTGCGAATTCACCTAACTTATGGCCAACCATATCCTCAGTGATGTACACAGGTACGTGTTTACGACCATCATATACAGCGATTGTGTGTCCGATGAACTGAGGGAAGATTGTTGAACGGCGAGACCAAGTTTTAACAACTTGTTTTTGCTCAGATGCAACTAATTTTTCCATTTTGCTCATTAAGTGATCATCGACAAATGGTCCTTTTTTTAAGCTACGAGCCATTTTGGTGCCTCCCTTCGTGATTGGCGTACGGTTCTAGAAATGAACCGTACTACAATCCCATTATTTTTTACGACGACGAACGATAAATTTATCAGACGCTTTATTTTTCTTACGAGTCTTGAATCCAAGAGTTGGTTTACCCCATGGAGACATTGGAGACTTACGTCCGATTGGAGAACGTCCTTCACCACCACCGTGTGGGTGATCAACCGGGTTCATTACAGAACCACGAACTGTTGGGCGTTTACCTAACCAGCGAGAGCGACCAGCTTTACCGATTTTGATAAGTTCGTGTTGTTCGTTACCTACTTGACCGATTGAAGCGCGACAAGCAGATAATACAAGACGTACTTCACCAGAAGTCAAACGTACAAGTACGTATTTACCTTCTTTACCAAGTACTTGAGCAGATGTACCAGCAGAACGAACTAATTGTCCGCCACGACCAGGCTTAAGCTCGATGTTATGAACAACAGTACCTACTGGAATGTTGATTAATGGTAATGCGTTACCGATTTTAATGTCAGCTTCTGGGCCAGACATAACTTCCATACCTACTTCTAAAGATTTAGGAGCAAGAATGTAACGTTTTTCACCGTCAACGTAGTTAATTAATGCGATATTCGCAGAGCGGTTTGGATCGTATTCGATCGTAGCAACGCGTCCTGGAATTCCATCTTTGTTACGCTTAAAGTCGATGATACGGTATTGACGCTTATGTCCGCCACCTTGATGACGTACAGTAATTTTACCTTGGTTATTACGACCCGCCTTCTTGCTTAAAGGAGCAAGTAATGACTTTTCGGGTCTGTCAGTCGTGATTTCAGCGAAATCATTCGTAGTCATATTACGACGACCGTTAGTAGTTGGATTATACTTTTTAATTCCCATCTCAATTTCCCTCCTTCTTTAGTAAGAATTAAACGCCTTGGAAGATTTCGATTTCTTTGCTGTCAGCAGTTAGCTTAACGATTGCTTTACGACGACGGCTAGTAAAACCAGCGTGACGACCAACGCGTTTTGCTTTCGGCTTGTAGTTCATGATGTTCACTTTTTCTACTTTAACACCAAAGATCGCTTCAAGAGCATCTTTAACTTCTGTTTTATTAGATTTAACGTCCACATCGAACGTGTATTTTTTTTCAGCCATCATTTCCATAGAACGTTCAGTGATAACTGGGCGCTTAATGATATCACGAGGATCTCTCATTATGCAAGCACCTCCTCTACTTTTTCCACTGCCGCTTTTGTCATGATTAGCTTATCATGATGAAGCACGTCTAAAACGTTTACGCCATCAGCAGTGATTACTGTTACTCCAGGGATATTGCGAGCAGATAACTCTACAGATTCGTTTGCATCAGCAGTTACGATAAGAGCTTTCTTCTCAACAGTTAATCCTTTAAGTACTGCTAGCATATCTTTTGTTTTTGGTGCATTTAACACTAGGTCTTCAAGAACTACAATGTTGTTCTCAACTACTTTAGTAGCTAATGCAGATTTGATTGCTAAACGACGAACTTTCTTAGGAAGTTTGTACGCATAGCTTCTTGGTGTAGGTCCGAATACCGTACCACCACCACGCCATTGAGGAGAGCGGATAGACCCTTGACGAGCACGTCCAGTTCCTTTTTGACGCCATGGTTTACGACCACCACCGCGAACTTCAGAACGAGTTTTTACTTTGTGTGTACCTTGACGTAAAGATGCACGTTGCATCATTACAGCTTCGAAAAGTACAGCTTCATTTGGTTCGATACCGAAAATAGCTTCAGCTAATTCGATTTCACCAACCTGTGAACCAGTTTGGTTATATACAGTAACTTTTGGCATTGGAATTCCTCCTTCCTATTGTGAATTATTTGCTAACCTTCACAGCGCCTTGAACAACTACAAGAGATTTCTTAGCACCTGGAACGTTACCTTTTACTAGTAATAAGTTGCGCTCAGTGTCAACTTGAACGATTTCTAAGTTTTGGATAGTAACTTGGTCTCCACCCATACGTCCAGCAAGTTTTTTACCTTTGAATACACGGTTCGGAGCAACTGGGCCCATTGAACCTGGACGACGGTGATAGCGAGAACCATGAGACATAGGTCCGCGAGATTGTCCGTGGCGTTTGATAACACCTTGGAAACCTTTACCTTTAGAAATTCCTGTTACGTCAACGATTTCACCTGCAGCGAAAACTTCAACTTTTACCTCTTGACCAACCTCTAATCCGTCCACGTCTGCATCGCGGATTTCGCGAATGAAGCGCTTAGGAGTTGTAGATGCTTTAGCAGTGTGGCCTTGTTCAGGTTTGTTAGTTAACTTTTCACGTTTATCTTCAAATCCTAACTGGATTGCATTGTAGCCATCAGTTTCAGTTGTTTTCTTTTGAAGAACAACGTTTGGATTAGCAGCGATAACTGTTACTGGGATTAACTCACCGTTCTCAGCAAATACTTGAGTCATACCGATCTTTCTTCCTAAGATTCCTTTGGTCATGAGTTACACCTCCTACATTTTTAAGTTATATAATTTATAGTTTGATTTCGATATCTACACCAGACGGTAAGTCTAAACGCATTAATGAATCTACTGTTTGTGGAGTAGGACTCACGATATCGATTAAACGTTTGTGTGTGCGCATTTCGAATTGCTCACGAGAATCTTTGTACTTATGAACAGCACGAAGAATTGTGTAAATAGTCTTCTCAGTTGGTAATGGGATCGGACCAGAAACTGTTGCCCCAGAACGCTTAGCTGTTTCTACAATTTTCTCAGCTGATTGATCAAGAATACGGTGATCATAAGCTTTTAAACGGATACGAATTTTTTCTTTTGCCATTATTTTCCCTCCTTCGTTCGCCTATTTCTAAAATAGACCTTCTCCATGGAAATTTCCCCACACCATGCCATGGCAAAGCGGCCGGGTGTGTCAGCAACCTTCCACTTCATCGCAGTCAAAGACCAACATTGTCTATTATACAATGTTATTCGTCTAGATGCAAGCATCTTTTTGTTTGCATCTGCTTTTCTCTACTTTTGCTATTATACATGGCACTTTAAAGAATTTCAAGTTTTCATCTAACAGAATTCATTTTACAGTTTCTGGGTTTCGTTTTGTTGGTTTTATATTACTATAGAAGAAACTCGTCAAAACATAAAAATATAATCTTACTCATTATATAAACACAAACAAAAAACCCAAGGGAGAATCCCTTGGGTTTTTATATCAGTTAAGATTACTCAACGATAGTTGCAACTACGCCGTAACCTACTGTACGTCCACCTTCACGAATAGAGAATTTAGTTCCCTCTTCGATAGCGATTGGAGCGATAAGTTCGATAGTCATTTCGATGTTGTCACCAGGCATTACCATTTCAGTACCTTCTGGTAATTGGATGATACCAGTTACGTCAGTTGTACGGAAGTAGAACTGAGGACGGTAGTTAGCGAAGAATGGAGTGTGACGTCCACCTTCTTCTTTAGATAATACGAAAACTTCAGCTTTGAATTTAGCGTGTGCTTTTACAGAGCCAGTTTTAGCAAGAACTTGTCCACGTTGGATGTCTTCACGAGCAACCCCACGAAGAAGAGCACCGATGTTGTCTCCAGCTTGAGCTTGGTCAAGAAGTTTACGGAACATTTCTACACCAGTTACAGTTGTAGAAGCATTCTCTTCAGCAAGACCGATGATTTCTACTACGTCACCAACTTTAACGATTCCGCGCTCTACACGACCAGTTGCAACTGTACCACGACCTGTGATAGAGAATACATCCTCGATAGGCATTAAGAATGGTTTGTCAGTTTCACGTTCTGGAGTTGGGATGTAAGCATCAACTTCAGTCATTAATTCAATGATTTTTGCTTCCCAATCAGCTTCTCCTTGAAGAGCTTTAAGAGCAGAACCTTTGATTACAGGAATGTCGTCGCCTGGGAATCCGTATTCAGATAATAGGTCACGAACTTCCATTTCTACTAATTCTAATAATTCTTCGTCGTCTACCATGTCGCATTTGTTTAAGAATACAACGATGTAAGGTACACCTACTTGACGAGAAAGAAGGATGTGCTCACGTGTTTGAGGCATTGGGCCATCAGCAGCAGATACTACTAAGATACCGCCGTCCATTTGAGCAGCACCAGTGATCATGTTTTTAACATAGTCAGCGTGACCTGGGCAGTCAACGTGTGCATAGTGACGAGTTTCAGTTTCGTACTCAACGTGTGCAGTTGAGATTGTGATTCCGCGCTCTCTTTCTTCTGGAGCAGCGTCGATTTGATCGTATCCGCGTGCTTCAGCACCACCAGCTTTTGCAAGAACTGTAGTGATCGCAGCAGTTAATGTAGTTTTACCATGGTCAACGTGGCCGATTGTACCGATGTTAACATGGGGTTTAGAACGTTCGAATTTAGCTTTAGCCATTCTAAATTCCTCCTTAGTTTATATAGGTTATTTTATATTTAGACTAGAAAGCGAAACCGAAGTCTCACTTTCTAAGCTTACATAAGTAGTTATACTTGAACAATCGATAAAAATCAATTATTCACCTTTATTTTTTTTAATAATTTCTTCTGAAACTGACTTCGGTACTTCTTCATAATGATCAAATGTCATTGAGAATGTTCCGCGTCCTTGAGTGTTTGAACGTAATGCTGTCGCATAACCGAACATTTCAGAAAGTGGAACCATAGCGCGAACAACTTGTGCGTTACCGCGAGCTTCCATACCTTCTACACGTCCACGACGAGATGTTACGTCTCCCATGATGTCTCCCATGTATTCTTCAGGAATTACAACTTCAACTTTCATCATTGGCTCAAGAATTACTGGGTTACATTTAGAAACCGCAGCTTTAAGTGCCATAGATGCAGCGATTTTGAACGCCATCTCAGATGAATCGACATCATGGTAAGAACCGTCAACTAATGCTGCTTTAATGTCAACTAGTGGGTAACCAGCTAGTACACCATTTTTAAGTGAGTCTTCAAGACCCGCTCCAACAGCTGGGATGTATTCACGTGGAACTACACCGCCGACGATTTTGTTTTCGAATTCAAATCCTTTACCTTCTTCGTTAGGTGCAAACTCAATCCAAACGTGACCGAATTGTCCACGTCCACCAGATTGACGAGCGAACTTACCTTCAACTTTCGCAGCAGCGCGGAAAGTTTCACGGTATGCTACCTGAGGAGCACCAACGTTTGCTTCAACTTTGAATTCACGGCGCATACGGTCAACGATGATATCAAGGTGAAGTTCACCCATACCAGCGATGATTGTTTGGCCAGTTTCTTGGTCAGTGTGAGCACGGAATGTTGGATCTTCTTCAGAAAGCTTAGATAATGCTGTACCCATTTTATCTTGGTCAGCTTTAGATTTTGGTTCGATAGCTACAGAGATAACTGGCTCTGGGAATTCCATAGACTCAAGGATAACAAGGCTCTTCTCGTCACAAAGAGTATCACCAGTAGTAGTATCTTTTAAACCTACAGCAGCAGCGATGTCACCAGCGTAAACTGTTGAAATCTCTTCACGGCTGTTAGCGTGCATTTGTAGGATACGACCTACACGCTCACGCTTACCTTTAGTTGAGTTTTTCACGTATGATCCAGAGTTTAACACACCAGAGTACACACGGAAGAATGTTAACTTACCAACATAAGGGTCAGTCATGATTTTGAATGCTAAAGCTGCAAATGGTTCTTCATCGCTAGACTTACGTTCTACTTCTTCCTCTGTATCCGGAAGAGTACCTTTAATAGCAGGTACATCTAATGGAGATGGTAGGTAGTCGATAACTGCGTCTAACAGAATTTGAACACCTTTGTTTTTGAATGCAGAACCACAGATTACTGGGAAGAATTCTACAGAAGTTGTAGCCTTACGGATACCAGCTTTAAGCTCTTCTACAGTGATTTCTTCACCTTCTAGGTACTTCATCATCATTTCTTCATCAAGCTCAGCTACCGCTTCAATAAGCTTTCCACGGTATTCTTCAGCTAGTTCTTTGTGCTCTTCAGGAATTTCGACACGCTCGATGTCTGTTCCTAAATCGTTACCGTACATGTAAGCACACTCTTCAACAAGGTCAATGATACCATTGAACTCATCTTCAGCACCGATTGGTAACTGAATTGGATGTGCGTTTGCTTGTAAACGATCGTGGATTGTTCCTACAGAGTATAAGAAATCTGCACCGATCTTATCCATTTTGTTAACGAATACGATACGAGGTACACCGTAAGTAGTAGCCTGACGCCAAACAGTTTCTGTTTGTGGTTCTACACCAGATTGTGCATCAAGTACTGCTACCGCACCATCAAGTACGCGTAAAGAACGTTCTACTTCTACTGTGAAGTCTACGTGTCCTGGAGTGTCAATGATGTTTACACGGTGACCTTTCCATTGAGCTGTAGTTGCAGCAGAAGTAATTGTGATACCACGCTCTTGCTCTTGCTCCATCCAGTCCATCTGAGATGCACCTTCATGAGTTTCACCGATTTTATGAATACGTCCTGTGTAATACAGAATACGCTCAGTTGCTGTAGTTTTACCAGCATCGATGTGAGCCATGATACCAATATTACGAGTGTTTTCTAAAGAGAACTCTCTTGTCATTTGGTGTCTTGCTCCTTCCATATATGGATTGGATTTTTTTATTTTAAGTAGCAAAAAAGCCACTTTATATTGTTACATATGCCAGTGTCCAGTACCCTCATTATGTAAAACGAGCGCCCAACGAAAGGGAGAGGCATTCTCCCTCTCCACACTTCCATAAGCGACAAATAAAGCGGTTTATGCTTACATTTATTTTACGTTGAATCCTACCAACGGTAATGAGCAAATGCTTTGTTAGCTTCTGCCATTTTATGAGTGTCTTCACGTTTCTTAACAGATGCACCAGCGTTGTTAGCTGCATCTAAGATTTCGTAAGCTAGACGCTCTTCCATAGTTTTTTCACCACGAAGACGAGCATAGTTTACTAACCAGCGAAGACCTAAAGTTGTACGGCGTTCTGGACGAACCTCAACTGGAACTTGGTAGTTAGCACCACCAACACGACGAGCGCGTACTTCAAGAACAGGCATGATGTTCTTAAGAGCTTGCTCGAATACTTCCATTGGTTCTTTATCTGAACGTTCACGAACGATATCGAAAGCGTTATAAAGAATTGTTTGAGATTTACCTTTTTTACCGTCAACCATCATTTTGTTGATTAGGCGTGTTACAAGTTTAGAATTGTACATTGGATCAGGTAACACGTCACGTTTCGCAACAGGTCCTTTACGAGGCATATTGAGTTCCTCCTTTCATTATAAGTTTATTATTTTTTAGCAGGTTTTGGTCGCTTAGTACCATATTTAGAACGTCCTTGCATACGTTTGTCAACACCAGCTGTATCAAGCGCTCCACGAACGATGTGGTAACGTACCCCTGGTAAATCCTTTACTCGACCACCGCGAATTAATACTACGCTATGCTCTTGTAGGTTATGACCGATACCTGGGATGTAAGCTGTAACTTCAATACCGTTTGTTAAACGTACACGAGCGTATTTACGTAACGCTGAGTTAGGTTTCTTTGGAGTCATTGTACCAACACGAGTACATACACCACGTTTTTGAGGTGCAGAGATATCAGTTGATTTTTTCTTTAAAGAGTTAAAACCTTTGTTTAACGCAGGTGATTTAGATTTCCATACTTTATCAGTACGACCATTTCTCACTAATTGGTTAATAGTAGGCATTTGATTATCCTCCCTTCGCATGTTTGTATGACCACATATCCAGGTGGTTCATTATTAGTTGAAAACAAAGTTTTTGCAAGGAAGAGCAAATGCTCTCTCCTCACAAAAACAGTTTTAACTTATTATTCCTATTGCTGAAGCTCCCACTTGAATCCCCGAAACTTTTCCAAGCTTACGAACTGATTCAACTTTGGTTATGGGTATGTTATGTTGCAAAGCAGTGCGAATGATAATATGGGTTAACCGCACATCAGCATCTTCTGCAATAACAACTTCTTTAACTATACCATTTTTGATTGCTTCCAATGTTCGTTTATGACCAACGACTACATTTTCAGCATTTGACACTTTTTGATAAGACATATAAATATCCTCCAAAGCATCGTTCAGGAGCAACCTTGATTATAGTAACATTTTGACTCATACAATGTCAACTAGGATTAGATGTTTTTATACAAAATTTACGACGGAAAATTTTACTGTTCCACATAAATCTCATCGTTTTCTACATTCATGTCATCTTGTGTTGTTTTTACAAGATCCACTTTGCGATAACGATTCATACCTGTTCCAGCAGGAACAAGTTTACCGATAATAACGTTCTCTTTCAGTCCTAGAAGCTCATCACGTTTACCTTTAATTGCTGCATCAGTTAAGACACGAGTTGTTTCTTGGAATGATGCTGCAGATAAGAATGAATCAGTTTCAAGTGAAGCTTTTGTAATACCAAGTAGAACAGGTCTAGCCGTTGCTGGTTGTTTACCTTGCAGTAACACCTTCGCATTCGCATCAGTAAACTGATGGATATCTAGTAATGTTCCTGGTAATACATCTGTTTCACCTGCATCACTTACACGAACTTTACGTAGCATTTGACGTACCATTACCTCTACGTGTTTGTCACCAATTTCTACCCCTTGCATACGGTATACTTTTTGAACTTCACGTAATAAGTATTCTTGAACTGCCGTAATGTCCGTTACTTTTAGTAATTCTTTTGGATCAATAGAACCTTCTGTTAACTCTTTACCGTGGCTAATTGGCTGTCCTGGCGTTACTTTCAGACGAGCACCGTAAGGAATAGCATACGTACGAGCTTCAACCTCACCCTGTACAACTACTTCTTGGCGATCTTTAACATCGTTGATCGCTGCGATAACACCGTCGATTTCACTGATAACTGCCTGACCTTTCGGATTACGAGCTTCAAAGATCTCTTGGATACGAGGTAAACCTTGTGTGATATCATCACCGGCAACCCCACCTGTATGGAACGTACGCATCGTTAACTGTGTACCTGGCTCACCGATAGATTGAGCCGCGATAATACCTACCGCTTCTCCTACTTCTACGTCTGTACCAGTTGCTAAGTTACGACCGTAACACTTCTTACATACACCATGGCGAGTGTTACACGTAAACGCTGAACGAATGTTTACAGTTTCAACACCCGAATTTTCAACGATATGAGCGATATCTTCAGTAATTAATTGATTTTCAGCAACTAATACTTCACCTGTTTCAGGATGTTTTACAGTTTTTCTTGCAAAACGTCCAACAAGACGATCATATAATGACTCAATTACTTCATTACCCTCTTTAATCGCACCGATTAGTAAACCGCGATCTGTTCCACAATCATCTTCACGAACAATTACATCTTGTGCAACGTCTACAAGACGACGTGTTAAGTAACCAGAATCGGCAGTCTTAAGTGCTGTATCGGCAAGACCTTTACGAGCACCATGCGTAGAGATGAAGTACTCAAGTACTGTTAAACCTTCACGGAAACTTGATTTGATCGGAAGTTCAATGATACGACCAGATGGATTGGCCATCAGACCACGCATACCAGCAAGCTGAGTGAAGTTAGATGCGTTACCACGGGCACCGGAATCACTCATCATGAAGATTGGATTGCGTTTATTCAAGGACTTCATCAGTTTTCCTTGGATAACGTCTTTTGCATTACTCCAAATAGAGATAACACGATCGTAACGTTCTTCTTCCGTGATTAAACCGCGACGGAATTGTTTAATTACATTATCTACTTTTGCTTGTGCTTCGTGGAGAATTTCATCTTTTTCACCTAATACAAGAATGTCAGATACCCCAACTGTAATACCAGCTTTTGTAGAGTATTTAAATCCTAAGTTCTTCATACGGTCAAGCATGCGAGACGTCTCTGTAATTTTGAAACGCTTGAATACTTCCGCAATGATGTTACCAAGAATCTTCTTGCTAAATGGTGCCACTTCTTCGCGACTAGCAATAATTTCTTTAATGTTCGCACCTTTTTCAACGAAATATTCCGCTGGTGTTTCTTTTTCAAGGTTTGAGTTTGTTGGTTCGTTAATATAAGGGAACGACTCTGGTAAGATTTCGTTAAATATTAATTTACCAACTGTTGTTAATAGAAGCTTACCTTTTTGCTCTTCAGTAAACGTTACATTATTTACTGAACTTGCAGCAACTGCAACACGCGTGTGCAGATGTACATATCCATTTTGGTATGCAAGTATTGCTTCGTTGGCATCTTTGAAGACCATACCTTCACCGATTGCACCTTCACGCTCAAGTGTTAAGTAGTAGTTACCTAATACCATATCCTGAGATGGAGTAACAACTGGTTTTCCGTCTTTTGGATTCAAGATGTTTTGTGCCGCTAACATAAGAATACGAGCTTCTGCTTGTGCTTCTGATGATAACGGAACGTGAACCGCCATTTGGTCACCGTCAAAGTCCGCGTTGTATGCAGTACATACAAGTGGGTGAAGACGGATTGCACGACCTTCTACTAGTGTAGGTTCAAACGCCTGGATACCAAGACGGTGAAGTGTTGGTGCGCGGTTTAGAAGTACTGGATGTTCTTTAATCACAGATTCTAAAACGTCCCAAACTTCAGGTTGTACACGCTCGATTTTACGTTTAGCACTCTTAATGTTGTGTGCTAAACCTTTTTCAACTAACTCTTTCATAACGAAAGGTTTGAACAGTTCAAGCGCCATTTCTTTCGGTAATCCACATTGGTACATCTTTAAGTTCGGTCCTACAACGATTACTGAACGACCAGAGTAGTCAACACGTTTACCTAATAAGTTTTGACGGAAACGTCCTTGTTTACCTTTAAGCATGTGAGATAGAGATTTTAATGGACGGTTACCTGGTCCAGTAACTGGACGGCCACGGCGACCATTATCGATTAATGCGTCTACAGCTTCTTGTAACATACGTTTTTCGTTTTGAACGATGATGCTTGGTGCACCTAAGTCCAATAGACGTTTTAAACGGTTGTTACGGTTAATTACACGACGGTATAAGTCGTTTAAATCAGAAGTAGCAAAACGTCCACCATCCAACTGTACCATTGGGCGTAGTTCTGGTGGGATAACTGGAAGAACATCTAGGATCATCCAAGATGGGTGATTTCCAGAGTTACGGAATGCTTCTAATACTTCTAGACGTTTAATAGCACGAGTACGGCGTTGTCCTTGTGCTGTTTTTAATTCTTCTTTTAAGAAGTCTACTTCTTTATCTAAATCGATATCTTGTAGTAGCTTTTTAATCGCTTCTGCACCCATAGCAGCTTGGAATGTGCTACCATATCGATCACGATATGCACGGTATTCTTTTTCAGAAAGTAATTGCTTCTTATCAAGTGGTGTATCTCCACTTTCTGTTACAACATAAGAAGCGAAATAAATTACTTCTTCAAGCGCGCGAGGGGACATGTCTAAGACAAGTCCCATGCGGCTCGGGATACCTTTGAAATACCAAATATGAGATACAGGAGCAGCTAATTCGATATGACCCATACGTTCACGACGAACTTTTGCACGCGTTACTTCAACGCCACATCGATCACAAACTACACCTTTATAACGTACACGTTTGTATTTTCCGCAATGACATTCCCAGTCCTTTTGTGGTCCGAAAATACGCTCACAGAACAAGCCATCTTTTTCAGGCTTTAACGTACGATAGTTAATTGTTTCTGGTTTCTTAACTTCACCGTATGACCAAGAACGAATCTTGTCAGGTGAAGCAAGTCCAATCTTCATATATTCAAAGTTATTTACATCTATCAAGGGGCCTACCTCCCTTTTAGTCTACAGGTTATCCCAATTATTCCTTAGTTGTCTCAACTTCGACATTCAATTTATCTGCTGATTGATGATCGTCGTCATCTTCTGTATCACGCATTTCGATTTCTTTATCGTCGCTAGACATCATTTTAACGTCCATACCTAAACTTTGCAGTTCTTTAATCAATACTTTGAATGATTCAGGAACGCCTGGTTCTGGAACATTTTCACCTTTAACAATTGCTTCATACGTCTTAACACGTCCGATAACATCATCAGACTTCACTGTTAAGATTTCTTGAAGAGTATAAGCAGCACCATAAGCTTCAAGTGCCCAAACCTCCATCTCACCGAAACGCTGTCCACCGAACTGAGCTTTACCTCCAAGAGGTTGCTGCGTTACAAGTGAGTATGGTCCAGTAGAACGAGCATGAAGTTTATCGTCAACCATGTGCGCAAGTTTGATCATATACATGACACCAACAGATACGCGGTTATCGAATGGTTCACCAGTACGTCCGTCATACAGGATTGTTTTCGCGTCATTTGCCATACCAGCTTCTTCAATTGTGCCCCATACATCTTCCTCACGAGCACCATCGAATACTGGTGTTGCAATGTGAATGCCAAGGTATCTTGCTGCCATACCAAGATGAAGCTCTAATACCTGACCGATATTCATACGAGATGGTACCCCTAATGGGTTTAACATGATATCGATTGGCGTACCATCTGGTAAGTAAGGCATATCTTCTTCTGGTAAAATACGAGAGATAACACCTTTGTTACCGTGACGTCCTGCCATCTTGTCACCTTCAGAAATTTTACGTTTTTGAACGATATACGCACGTACAAGTTGATTCACGCCCGGTGGCAATTCATCGCCATCTTCACGGTTGAATACTTTTACGTCTAAGATAATACCGCCACCACCATGTGGTACACGTAGTGATGTATCACGTACTTCACGTGCTTTTTCACCGAAGATTGCATGTAATAGACGTTCTTCTGCTGTTAGTTCTGTTACACCTTTAGGTGTTACTTTACCAACAAGTAGATCTCCATCTTTTACTTCAGCACCGACGCGAATAATACCACGCTCATCAAGGTTACGAAGTGCATCTTCTCCGACGTTTGGAATATCACGTGTAATTTCTTCTGGTCCAAGCTTCGTATCACGAGCTTCTGACTCATATTCTTCAATATGAATAGAAGTGTACACATCATCTTTTACAAGGCGCTCACTCATAATGATCGCATCCTCATAGTTATAACCGTCCCATGTCATGAAGCCAACAAGCACGTTACGTCCAAGTGCTAGTTCACCTAATTCCATAGAAGGACCATCCGCAAGGATTTCACCTTTTACAACTTCATTTCCAACACTTACGATTGGACGTTGGTTGTAGCAAGTTCCTTGGTTAGAACGAATGAATTTTTGCATTTTGTAGCGATCTAAGTCGCCTTTTACTGTTTGACCGTCAACTTCTACATAGCGACGTACCCAAACTTCACGTGCTTCTACGCGTTCAACAACACCAGGGTGTTTACAGATTACTGCAGCACCTGAGTCTTTTGCTGATACGTACTCCATACCTGTACCTACAATCGGTGATTCCGGATTCATTAACGGAACCGCCTGACGTTGCATGTTCGCTCCCATAAGTGCGCGGTTAGAGTCATCGTTTTCTAAGAACGGAATACAAGCTGTCGCTGCCGACACTACTTGCTTTGGAGATACATCCATATAGTCGATACGTTCTTTATTTGTGACAATGTTTTCACCACGGAAACGAGCTACGATATCTTCATCAAGGAATTCTCCTTCTTCAGATAATTTCATATTCGCTTGGGCTACAACATAATTATCTTCTTCATCTGCTGTTAAATAATCAACCTGCCCTGTTACAAGACCAGTTTCTGGGTCAACACGACGGTATGGTGTTTCAATGAAACCAAACTCATTTACTTTCGCGAACGAAGATAATGAGTTAATCAAACCGATGTTTGGTCCCTCTGGTGTTTCAATCGGACACATACGACCGTAGTGAGAGTAGTGAACGTCACGCACTTCAAAGCCTGCGCGCTCACGCGTTAAACCACCGGGTCCTAATGCAGATAGTCTTCGTTTGTGAGTTAACTCTGCTAATGGGTTTGTTTGGTCCATGAACTGAGATAACTGAGAACTTCCGAAGAACTCTTTAATAGATGCAATAACAGGACGGATGTTAATTAACGCCTGTGGTGTAATTGCATTTGTATCTTGAATCGACATTCTCTCACGAACAACACGTTCCATACGAGAAAGACCGATACGGAATTGGTTTTGTAAAAGCTCTCCTACTGAACGTAAACGACGGTTTCCTAAGTGGTCGATATCGTCTGTGTCCCCTACTTTGTATAGTAGGTTGAAGAAGTAGCTGATAGAAGCAAGGATATCACCTGGTGTAATATGTTTTATATCACGAGTAATATTTGCATTACCAATTACGTTAATTACGCGTTCGCCTTCTGACTCAGGAGCATAAATCTTAATAGATTGCAGCTCAACATCGCCTGCTACCACTCCACCCATTGGTTTCGCTGTTTTGAATCCAATGTTTTTCTCTAAGTAAGGTAGAATGCGATCAAGCGTACGACGATCTAAGACTGTTCCTTCTGCCGCTAAAATTTCACCAGTTTCTGGATCCACCAGTGTTTCAGCTAAACGTTGGTTAAACAATCTATTTTTAATGTGTAGCTTTTTGTTGATCTTATAGCGACCTACATTTGCTAAGTCGTAGCGCTTCGGATCAAAGAAACGAGACACAAGTAAGCTCTTTGCATTTTCTACTGTTGGTGGTTCACCAGGGCGTAGACGCTCATAAATTTCAAGCAATGCTTTTTCTGTGCTATCTGTGTTGTCTTTTTCTAATGTGTTGCTTAAGTATTCGTTATCACCTAAAAGCTCGGTGATTTCTTGATCAGAGCCAAACCCTAATGCGCGTAACAAAACAGTTACAGGAAGTTTACGAGTACGGTCAATACGTACATATACAACATCCTTAGCATCTGTCTCATACTCTAACCAAGCCCCGCGGTTTGGAATTACAGTAGCAGTAAAACCACGTTTTCCGTTTTTATCCACTTTGCCACTATAGTATACGCTTGGAGAGCGAACTAACTGGGAAACGATAACACGTTCTGCACCGTTAATTACGAATGTTCCAGTCTCTGTCATGAGTGGGAAATCTCCCATGAACACATCTTGTTCTTTTACTTCACCAGTTTCCTTGTTGATTAGACGCACTTTTACACGAAGTGGTGCTGCATACGTCACATCACGCTCTTTGCATTCTTCTACAGAGTATTTAGGTTCACCTAAGCTGTAGTCGATAAATTCAAGCGATAGATTTCCCGTAAAGTCTTCGATCGGAGAAATGTCTTGGAACATTTCTCGCAAACCCTCATCAAGAAACCACTGATAAGAAGAGGTTTGAATTTCGATAAGATTTGGTAACTCTAATACTTCACTAATACGGGCATAACTTCTTCGTTGGCGGTGGCGTCCGTATTGAACTAGTTGACCTGTCAACTGCTTCACCCCTCAAATCATGAGTATTATAAATGCACAAAAAAATTTGTGCAAAATCACAAATAAATACAACTACTGCTATTAGCGTAGTTTTTTTCTCTTAAAGATAGATACGTTGAGTCTTTCTACCTGCTCAAAAAGAAAAATGGCTTCTTTAAGAAAACCATCATTCTGTTTCATAATCTGCTGATTTTACTATCTTTTCCAAGAGAAACAAAAATATACATCTTTTCTCAACGCAGAAAATCATATATTGGCATTGTATAATGTTAACATAGCCAAAAATAACCGTCAACGCTTTTTTGATTTTATGATATAATATCCTTTTTTCTTTTCTACAACTTCAACTTCAGAAAATACTTCTTCTAGTTTTTTTAGTGCAGATGGTGCACCTTGTTTCTTTTGAATAACAATCCACAATTCTCCACCTGAAACTAAATACTCTACAGCTTTTTCTAAAATCTCATGCACGATATCTTTACCAGCACGAATTGGAGGATTAGATAGAATAACAGCATACTTGCCATCTACATTTTCATAGACACTACTTTGCAAAATACGTACATTTTCAATTTTGTTATTAGCGGCATTTTCTTTTGCAAGCCCCAAGGCCCTTTCATTCACATCCACCATGTGAATTTCACGATCTTGAAACTCTTTCGCTAACGACAAACCGATTGGACCGTACCCACACCCTACGTCTAACACATTACCTTTAACATCTGGCATTTGAAACGCTTCAATTAAAAGACGAGAACCAAAGTCCACTTCGTTTTTCGAGAACACCCCATGGTCAGATAAAAAAGTAAATCGAGATTCACGAAGCGTAAATTCCCATCGTTTACGATCACTCTTACTAGAAGGGTCGTTAGAAAAATAATGGTCTGCCATATGGCCACCTCTTTTCTTTACAGTTAAAAAAAAAGCTCGCATGAGAGCGAGCTTTTTAAAGCATCAAAAGTTAATTACTTAACTTCTACAGCAGCGCCAACTTCTTCAAGTTTAGCTTTCATTTCTTCAGCTTCCTCTTTAGAAACGCCTTCTTTGATTGCTTTTGGAGTGTTGTCAACTAATTCTTTAGCTTCTTTTAAGCCAAGACCAGTGATTTCACGTACAGCTTTGATAACTTTGATTTTTTGAGCGCCAGCACTTGCAAGTACTACGTCAAATTCAGTTTTCTCAGCAGCAGCTTCACCAGCGCCACCAGCTACAGCTACAGGAGCAGCAGCAGTTACGCCGAATTCTTCCTCGATAGCTTTTACTAAGTCGTTAAGTTCTAATACAGTCATAGATTTAACTGCTTCAATGATTTGTTCTTTAGTCATTGTAAATATCCTCCCTTAAATAGGTTTGTATTGTTTTATAGATAACAAGTAATTATCTTTTAAAAAATTAAGCGCCTTGCTCTTCCTTTTGTTCTGCAACTGCTTTAGTAGCAAGTGCAAGATTACGGATTGGAGCTTGAAGAACGCTAAGAAGCATAGAAAGTAAGCCTTCACGTGATGGAAGAGTAGCGATAGCTTTAACCTCATCAAGTGTTACAAGTTTACCTTCGATTACGCCCGCTTTAATTTCTAAAGCTTCATGTTTTGTAGCGAAGTCGTTTAATACTTTCGCAGGAGCAACTACATCCTCGTTACTGAACGCGATTGCGTTTGGTCCTGTTAAGAATTCGTTTAACTCAGCCATTTCAGCAGACTCTGCAGCACGACGAGTTAAAGAGTTTTTGTAAACTTTGAACTCAACGCCAGCTTCACGTAATTGCTTACGTAATTCTGTTGCTTCAGAAACTGTTAAACCACGGTAGTCAACAACGATTGTAGATTTACTAGCGCGAAGTTTGTCCGCGATTTCAGTTACAACTTGTTGTTTAGTTTCGATTACTTTGCTCATGTTATTACACCTCCTGTAGATTATATAGAAGATGTACCGAAAGTGCACTAAAAACCTCCATGCCCAACTTGTAGACATGGAGGCATATAGTCACAGAAAAAAGATTCCGCTTCGTATATTAACACCTAGGTAGGAAATTAAGTCGAATGACACCTACTGTCTACGGTACACTATTTAAATTCACAACATAAATGATTATATTAAAACTTCTTTATGAAGTCAACTTCCAATTTTTACGCAAGTGTAGAAACGTCTACGCGTACGCCAGGTCCCATTGTAGAAGCAACAGTTGCATTCTTCATGTAAGTACCTTTTGCAGCAGCTGGCTTAGCTTTTTGTAGCGTGTCAGCAATTGTTTTGAAGTTTTCTACTAGTTTAGCATCTTCGAAAGATACTTTACCGATTGGAACGTGGATGTTACCAGCTTTATCAACGCGGTATTCAACTTTACCAGCTTTGATTTCGTTAACAGCTTTAGTTACATCGAAAGTAACTGTTCCAGTTTTAGGGTTTGGCATTAAACCTTTAGGTCCTAATACGCGACCAAGTTTACCAACTTCACCCATCATGTCAGGAGTTGCTACTACTACATCGAAATCGAACCAACCTTGTTGGATTTTACCGATGTAATCAGCATCGCCTACGAATTCAGCGCCAGCAGCTTCAGCTTCTTTTGCTTTTTCGCCTTTAGCGAATACTAATACACGTTGTACTTTACCAGTACCGTGTGGAAGAACAACTGCGCCACGAATTTGTTGGTCAGCTTTCTTAGGGTCAACACCTAAACGGAATGCAGCTTCTACAGTTGCATCAAATTTAGCTGTGTTTGTTTTCTTTACTAATTCTACTGCTTCTGTTGCAGAGTAAGCAGTTGCACGATCAACAAGCTTCGCAGCTTCTACGTACTTTTTACCTCTTTTAGCCATTTTTATTTCCTCCTCGAATGTGGTTTTAGCGGAATAACCTCCCACGTTTACGCTTTTTTTCCAGGGATAACCTGAGGATGCGCGCCATCCTTTTATTTTAAAAAACGATAATCATTTACGATAATAAAGGTTGCGAATTGGAATTCCAGACCCGCAACCTTTTTTAAAAACAAATCGAATTAGTCTTCGATAACGATGCCCATACTGCGTGCAGTACCTTCAACCATACGCATTGCAGCTTCTACGCTAGCAGCGTTTAGGTCAGGCATTTTAGTTTCAGCGATTTCGCGTACTTTATCACGCTTAACAGTTGCCACTTTATTACGGTTTGGTTCACCAGAACCAGACTCAATACCAGCTACTTTCTTAAGAAGAACAGCAGCAGGAGGAGTTTTAGTAATGAAAGTGAATGAACGGTCCTCAAATACCGTAATTTCAACAGGGATGATAAGACCAGCTTGATCTGCTGTACGAGCGTTAAACTCTTTACAGAAGCCCATGATGTTAACACCTGCTTGTCCTAATGCTGGACCAACTGGTGGAGCTGGGTTAGCTTTACCTGCAGGAATTTGAAGCTTTACCATTTTAATTACCTTTTTAGCCACGAGACACACCTCCTTAAGTCCGTGATGTGGTCAATTGGACAGTGATTTGCCCTCCCACGTCATATTTTATCTGTAACGATAAAATCTTTCAAAAAACGTCTCCGATAACGAAGACGTACTGACTTAAAAGATATTATCACTTTTTACAATTCATTTCAAGTTTCATTTTATAATTTTTCAATTTGATGGAAGTCAAGTTCAACTGGAGTCTCGCGACCAAACATATCTACAAGCACACTAACTTTCTTCTTCTCCACATCAATTTCTTCAATAGCACCTGTATAATCTGCGAATGGTCCCTCATTTACACGTACTGTCTCATGAAGTTCAAAGTCGAAATCAACCACTTCATTGTCCATTCCCATATGCTTCATAATGGTAACAACTTCCTCTTCTAATAGAGGAGATGGTTTAGATCCAGAACCTGAAGAACCAACAAAACCTGTTACACCCGGTGTATTACGAACAACATACCAAGAGTCATCAGTCATGATTAGTTCCACTAACACGTAACCTGGGAACACTTTTCTTTTCATTATTTTTTCTTTACCATTTTTCATTTCTACTTCTACTTCTTCCGGGACAACAACACGGAAAATTTTATCTTGCATACCCATTGATTCTACACGTTTCTCTAGGTTTGCCTTTACTTTATTTTCATATCCAGAATAAGTATGGACAACATACCAACTTTTTTCCATTCATTTAGGACGAGCGTCCTTCCCTCCCTGACGTACATTTTTTTGCGCAAATGAAAAAACCCGTTCACCGGGCTTTTACACAGTTCTTATAAATAACATTATATCATGGATAAGTGCTTCTTATTCAAGAATTAACCAAGAATTAACCGAATTAAAGAAGAAATGCCCATATCAACTACTGCGAAGAAAATCGCAAAGAACACAACTGTAGCGATAACAGTCGCTGTTGAGCGGAGTAATTCATCTTTTTTAGGCCAACTTACTTTTTTCATTTCGCGACCTACATCGCCGAAAAAGTTCGTTAAACGCATCTGCGGGACCTCCAGTGTATTATTTATTTTGTTTCCTTGTGAACTGTATGCTTATTGCATGTTTTACAAAACTTCTTTATCTCAAGTCGCTCTACTGAGCTCGTATCTTTCATCGTAGAGTAGTTTCGATTTTTACACTCTTCACATGAGAGTACAACTTTTTTCCTCATTAGTTACACCAGCCTTGTAACATTATGTCCCTAAAAATGTATCATACAACAAAAGACAATGTCAATGTCATGACTCCCACTCTCGTTACAAAAAGAAAACAGGTGAATTAATTTACACCTGCGTTACTTTCTATGAATTTAAAGTTGTACTCTCTCTCATTTCCATATATCGTTCCAATTTCCTCTTCACCCGCTGTAAAGCGTTATCAATAGATTTCACATGTCTGTTTAACTGTTCCGAAATCTCTTGATAAGAGCGACCATCTAAGTATAAAGAAAGTACTTTCCTTTCTAAATCGCTTAATAATTCAGATATTTTAGACTCTATGTCGGTATATTCTTCTTGACTAATGATCATCTCTTCAGGATCAGTCACCTTCGCTTCGGAAATAACATCCAATAACGTTCGATCAGATTCCTCATCGTAAATCGGCTTATCTAAAGACACATACGAATTTAAAGGAATATGTTTTTGTCTTGTTGCTGTTTTAATAGCGGTAATAATTTGTCGAGTAATACACAGTTCAGCAAATGCTTTGAACGAAGACAGCTTGTCCTCTTTATAATCACGAATTGCTTTAAACAATCCAATCATACCTTCTTGAACAATATCTTCTCGATCGGCACCCACTAAGAAATAAGATCTTGATTTCGCGCGAACAAAGTTCTTATATTTATGAATTAAATATTCTAGAGCGTCAGTATTACCTTTTCGAACTAACTCAACGATTGCCTCATCCTCTAAATCACGAAATGTAACGTCGCCTACACTTACGAAGCCTGCTTCCACCTTGATCCCTCCGACCGCTATTTATTTAGCAATATTATACAGTAAAAAGACAAAGAGCGTCAATGCTTCAACGCTCTCCTCTTCTTAATTTTTCTAATTTTTCTGTAATATCCTCACTAAATATCTTTCGCATGGCAGGTTGCTTTTCTTTCGTGTCTTTTGTACGTCTTCTTACTTGTTGTTCCATCGCTTGTACTTCTAACTCTAATTCACGCGCAGATTTCCGAAGGGCACCTTGCGCAAATATAACCCATTGTTCCGTATAATCAGAAGTCGCAACATATATTTGTGTATTTATATTTCTAAGCTCAATCGCAAGTTTCTCTATCTTTTCGTCCGCAGTTTGATTTTTGCGCGTGAATATTACTTCCACCCGCGATTGTTTCATCTTTTTTTCAATACCGTGGACTGTATAGGCATCAAAGACTATCATTACTTTCGTTCCTGTATATCCTTGATAATCCGCCATCTTATCAATAAGCGCGTCTCTTGATGATTGCAAATCTACATCCCGTAGTTTTTTCAAGTCTCCCCAAGCTCCGATAATGTTGTAACCGTCAACGATTAAAATATCGTTCATTTTTTATTTACCAATTTCGTGACGTTTACGATATACCTCATACATTAACAAACTTGCGGCTACTGAAGCATTTAAGGATGTAACTTTACCAACCATCGGTAAAGTAATTAAGAAATCACACTTTTCACCAATAATACGACTCATACCTTTTCCTTCACTACCAATTACTAATCCAATCGGCATTTTACCATCTAAATTACGGTAATCCGTTTTTCCTTTGGCATCTGTACCAGCAATCCAAAGTCCGCGTTCCTTCAATTCATCAATTGTGCGAGATAAGTTTGTTACGCGCGCAACTGGAATATATTCAATTGCTCCTGTTGATGCTTTTGCAACTGATGCTGTAAGTCCTACAGCCCTTCTTTTCGGAATAATAACCCCATGAGCTCCTGTGGCATCAGCAGTACGCATAATAGAACCTAGGTTATGCGGATCTTCAATTTCATCTAAGATTAAGAAGAATGGATCTTCATTACGTTTTTCTGCTACTTTGAATAAATCTTCTAATTCAGCATACTGGTATGCAGCTACTTGAGCAATTACACCTTGATGATTACCCTCAACTAATTGATCTAACTTCTTCTTTGGTGCATGTTGTAAAATAATCTTATTTTCTTTCGCTAATGCTAGTACAATCTGCACTTGCCCTTTGGCAGCACCTTCCGCGATCCAAATTTTATTAATATCTCTCCCTGATCGTAACGCTTCAATTACAGGGTTACGTCCGATAATATATTCACTACTCATGATGATGTGCCCCCTTCCTTTTCTTCTAAAACTGCAATTGCCTTATATACAATTTCGTCTAATCTTTCACGATTATTTAATAAGTGATGATAACCAATTAGCGCTTCAAAGGCTGTACTATGTCGATATGTTTGTACATCCGTATTTTTCGGAACGGTACCTGAATTTGCATTACGCCCTCTTCTTAATACCGCCTCTTCTTCCTCTGTCAAAAATGACGTCTCTAATAAATGATAAACAACTTTCGCCTGTGCTTTTGCCGAAACAAAGCTCGTCCCTAAGCGATGTAATTGATTAGGACGAACCTTTCCTTTTTGAAGGAGGTGATAGCGGATATATTGTTCATATACCGCATCACCCATATATGCTAACGCTAAGCTGTTTAATTGCTTTGCATCAATCATTCTTATCCTCTTTTCCATCTTGTACCTTGTGCGGTATCTTCTAAAATAATATTACGTTCTTTTAAATCATCGCGAATTTGATCAGATAATGCGAAATCACGATTTTTACGAGCTTCAATACGCTTTTGGATAAGCGCCTCAATTTCCTCATCAAGCAATTCTTCTTTTGCTAATTCTAATCCTAAAATATCGAATAATGTTTCAAGTTGTTTCACGTATGCTTCAATTACAACTTTAGAAGTATGTTCTTCTAATAAATATTGATTTGCGTGATTTGCTACATTATATAATTCAGTAATCGCATTAGCAGTATTGAAGTCATCATCCATTGCTTCTTCAAATGCAGCCTGGAATTTTTCCATCTCAGCTAACCATTTCTCATTATGATCTGTTAAATTCGCGCTACTTTCCATACGATGCTTTAAGTTACCGTAAGCTGTTTTAATTCTTTCTAGCCCGTTATTCGTACTTTGTAATAACTCTTCACTAAAGTTAATTGGATGACGGTAATGTACTGATAGCATAAAGAATCTAATTAACTGTGGATCATATTGCTTAATGATATCGTGAACTAAAATGAAGTTTCCAAGTGACTTAGACATCTTCTCATTATCAATATTAATATATCCATTATGCATCCAGTAACGTGCAAATGTTTTTCCAGTCAACGCCTCGGACTGCGCAATTTCATTTTCATGATGAGGAAATGCTAAGTCTTGACCACCAGCATGAATGTCAATTGTATCCCCTAAGTACTTACGTGCCATCGCTGAGCATTCAATATGCCACCCTGGACGTCCTTTCCCCCAAGGGCTTTCCCAGAAGATTTCTCCCTCTTTTGCAGCTTTCCATAAAGCAAAGTCAAGAGGGTCTTGTTTCTTTTCTCCTACTTCAATACGTGCACCATGACGTAAATCAGCAATTGGCTGATGCGATAATTTACCGTAACCTTCGAATTCTTTCGTTCTAAAGTACACATCACCTTCTGATTCATATGCATACCCTTTATTCACAAGTTCTTGAATAAATTCAATAATAATATCCATATTTTCTGTTACACGCGGATGAACTGTTGCATGTTTGCAACCTAGTGCGGTTACATCTTCAAAATATGCTTCAACGAAACGGTCAGCAATTGTCGGTACATCTTCACCTAATTCATTTGCTGCTTTAATTAATTTATCATCTACGTCAGTAAAGTTAGATACATACTGCACTTCGTACCCTTTGTGTTCTAAATAACGGCGTACTGTATCGAACACCATAGGAGGTCTCGCATTCCCAATATGGATGTAGTTATATACTGTAGGACCGCAAACATACATCTTTACCTTATTTTCTTCTAATGGAATAAACTCTTCCTTTTGACGTGTTAGCGTATTATAAATGTGAATAGTCATTTTTATCCTTCCTTTCTACCTTTACTTCAAGTTGCTTTTTCAATTTATCAAGCTCTGCTTCCATAACCTTTAATTTATCAAAAATCGGATCCGGAAGATCGGAATGATTTAACTCTTGACCAATCTTCACTCCATTTTGAATAACGACTCGGCCAGGTATACCTACAACTGTAGAATGCGCAGGGACTTCTTTTAATACAACGGATCCTGCTCCAATTTTAGAATTCTCTCCAACAGTAATTGAGCCTAGTACTTTAGCACCTGTTGCAATTAATACATTATCCTGAATTGTAGGGTGCCTCTTTCCCTTTTCTTTTCCCGTACCACCTAATGTAACACCTTGATAAATTGTTACATTATCACCAATCTCACACGTTTCTCCAATTACAACCCCCATTCCATGGTCAATGAAAAAATGACGACCAATTGTTGCTCCTGGATGAATCTCAATGCCAGTAAAAAACCGACTAACTTGTGAAATCCAACGTGCAATAAAAAAGAAATTCTTTTTATAAAAAGCATGTGCAATTCGATGGGCCCAAACTGCATGTAATCCAGAGTAAGTCAAAATGACTTCGAAATAACTTCGTGCCGCTGGATCCTGTTCAAAAACGACTTCAATATCTTCCCGAAGCCTCTTAAACATCGATGTCCCCTCCCCTTTATGGGCTGCTTTTTCGAGTGAACTAACTCCCTTAACTCCCCACTTATCCTCTAAATCTTTATACAAGGAGATCAAACTTATACTTATACCCACTTTTACGGTATAAAAAAAGACGCCTCTGTCATATTGACAGAGACGCCTTTTAAGCGCGGTTCCACTCTGTTTAGGCTAATAAAAAAGCCTCAAACTCATCCATGATAACGGTGTACACCGCTTCTGCTTACTTTACGCCCTAAGACATTTCACGAAACAATTCGTTGTTCAGCAGAAGACTCGAAGGGGCATTTCAAAAATCCGCTTATAAACCACTTCCAGCCTAAAGGTGGTTCTCTCTGTAAAAAGCCTGATTTTCTACTTCTCCTTCTCGTCGCTTTTCCTTATTAGATTTTAAGTATACTTATTATATTTCTAAACCTAGAAAATGTTAACCAATTACTTTTTGAAGACGATTTAAAACTTTTTCTTTCCCAAGAAGTGCAATCGCATTAGGAAGCTCTGGACCATGTGTTTGACCAGTAGTAGCAACACGGATTGGCATAAATAAGTTTTTACCTTTATGCCCTGTTTCCTTTTGAACTGCTTTAATAGCTGCCTTAATCGCTGCAGGCTCCATCGCTTCTAGAGCTTCTATTTGACCAGCAAATGCACGAAGTACTTCAGGTACCTGTTCACCATTTAACACTTCTTGTCCTTCTTCTTCATAATCAACATGATCTTTAAAGAACATTTCAGAAAGCTCTACGATTTCAGCTCCGAAACTCATTTGGTCATGATATAAAGCAATTACATCACGAATCCAAGCTTGTTCTTGTTCACTTAAAGTTTCGCCCACACGTCCAGCTTTCACTAAATGCGGTAAACTTAACTCTACAACCGTATCTAAATCTTGCTTTTTCATATACTGGTTGTTCATCCATTTTAATTTTTGAGAATCAAATAATGCAGGTGATTTTGATAAACGAGCTGCATCGAACATTTTGATAAACTCATCTTTAGAGAAGATTTCTTCTTCTCCTACAGGCGACCAACCTAGTAGTGCAATAAAGTTAAAGATTGCTTCTGGAAGATATCCTAGCTCTTTATATTGCTCAATAAATTGAATAATAGATTCATCACGTTTACTTAACTTTTTACGGCTTTCGTTAACAATTAGGGTCATATGACCGAATTGTGGGATGTCCCAACCGAAAGCTTCATAAATCATCATTTGTTTTGGCGTATTTGAAATATGATCATCGCCACGAAGCACATGTGTAATCTCCATTAAGTGATCATCTACTGCTACCGCAAAGTTATAAGTTGGAATTCCATCTTTTTTCACGATAACAAAATCACCGAAATCATTTGAATGGAATGCAACTTCATCTTTTACGATGTCTTTGAATGTGTAATCACGATCAGCTGGTACACGGAAACGAATACTTGGAATACGTCCCTCAGCTTCAAATTCTTTCATTTGTTCTTCAGTTAAATCACGATGGTTACCTGCATAACGAGGTGTTTCACCACGAGAAATTTGTCCTTCACGCTCTGCTTCCAGCTCTTCTTCTGTCATATAACATTTGTAAGCTAAACCACGCTCTAATAAATCTAGATATAATTTTTTATAAATATCTAAACGCTCTGTTTGACGATATGGTCCGAATTCACCACCAACATCAACACCTTCATCCCAGTCCATACCGAGCCATTTCAAGTATTTTAATTGGCTTTCTTCTCCACCTGCAACATTACGTTTTACATCAGTATCTTCAATACGAATAATAAACTTACCATCTTGATGACGAGCAAATAAATAATTAAATAATGCCGTACGCGCATTTCCGATATGTAAGTGTCCTGTTGGACTTGGCGCATAGCGCACTCTCACTTGCTTTTCCATAATTGGTACACCTTCCATTCTTAATGTCAACACATTCTATAATTGTACAACAAAAAAATGTGATTATCCATCTTACGAATTAAAAACCATTATTTTTTCTGTAATAATACCACTGCTTGAGAAGCAATTCCTTCTTCTCTACCTGTAAATCCTAATTTTTCTGTTGTTGTTGCCTTTACATTAATGTTATCTATAGACGTTTCTAACAGTTCACTAATACGTTTACGCATACTTTCAATATGCGGTGCCATTTTTGGCTTTTGAGCAATAATTGTACAATCTAGATTTCCTAGCTCGTAACCTTGTTCGCGTACAAATTCCCAAACCTTTTGTAGTAATATAGCTGAATCTGCATCTTTAAAGGCAGGATCAGTATCAGGAAAATGCTTTCCAATATCTCCTGCTGCAATTGCTCCTAGACATGCGTCAGCAATCGTATGTAACAATACATCCGCATCTGAGTGACCGATTAATCCCTTCTCATGAGGAATTGTAATTCCGCCGATAATTAACGGTCTACCTTCCGCAAATTCATGTACATCAAAACCTTGTCCAATTCGAAACATTCTTTACATCCTCCTTGAGCTAAACCACTGAGCTTTATGACTCTATATTATATCGATATCCTTACAAAGAAAAGCCCGGCTATTGCCGAGCTTTCCTTTGTTATACACCATCACGGCTATTTTTTCTGAACATGAAGGAAACTTTCAGCAATTAGTAAATCCTCTGGAGTCGTCACTTTAATATTATAGTAACTCCCCTCTACTACACCTACTTGCTTACCAATGCGTTCTACGAGACTTGCATCATCTGTACCAAGAAAACAGCTCTGTTTTGCACTTCTATGAGCTTCTAACAAAAGCGAAACAGAGAACCCTTGCGGTGTTTGTACAGCCTTAAGCTGAGATCGTTCTACCGTTTCGACAACAACACCTTGCTCTACTTTCTTCACTGTATCCTTTACTGGCACTGCACAAATGGAAGCTCCATATTTTTCTGCTGCTGTTAATACATCTTGAATCACTTTATTCGTTACGAATGGGCGCGCTCCGTCATGCACAAGAACGTATTCCACATCACTTGCATGCTGAATCGCGTTATATACACTATCTTGTCTTTCAGCCCCGCCTTGAATAAATTGCACCTGTTTTTCAATCGGATACTTCTGCATTAATTCTTCAAAATACGGGCGTTCCTCTTCGTTAATTGCCATAACAATACTTTTGCACGCCTTATCTCTTTCAAAAGCACGTAATGTATGCACGATAATCGGTACTTCATTTATAAGTAAGAACAACTTATTTTTGCCAGCACCCATCCGCTTTCCTTGACCGGCTGCCGGAATAATTAATGTATACATATTAATAATCCTCTACCTATAATGCTTTTTCTAATAATTTACGTTTTGCGAAAATCATACGACCAGCCGATGTTTGTAATACGCTAGTAACTAGTACATTAAGTTGCGAACCTACATACTCTCTACCATCTTCTACTACAATCATCGTACCATCATCTAAGTACGCAACACCTTGGTTTTGCTCTTTACCATCTTTCACAACATAAACACTTAATTCTTCGCCAGGGAGTACAACTGGTTTAATTGCATTAGCTAAATCATTAATGTTTAACACCGTTACTCCTTGTAGTTCAGAAACTTTATTTAAGTTAAAATCATTCGTTACTACAGTTCCACCGGTGATTTTAGCTAACTTTACAAGTTTACTATCCACCTCTTGGATATCCTCGAAATCGCCTTCATAAATTTCTACCGGAATCGGCATCTCTTTTTGAATACGATTTAAAATGTCTAGTCCTCTGCGACCACGATTACGCTTTAAAGCATCGGAGGAGTCGGCAATATGCTGAAGCTCTTCTAATACGAATTGTGGAATTACAATTGTTCCTTCTAAAAACTTCGTTTGGCAAATATCAGCAATACGTCCATCAATAATTACACTCGTATCGAGAATTTTCCAATGAGCCGTAGATTTTTCTACCTCTATCTCTTCGTTCTCACTATTGTTTTTCTTCTTACCTCCGCGTTGGGGTAATGTAAATAATCCTAGCAATTCATTCCTCTTTTTAAATCCTACTTGGAATCCTAAATATCCAAGTAAAAGAGTAAAGAACACTTGCAATACTGTGCTAATAACCGGAATTGTAAATTCACGAATTGGTATTAAAATTAAATATGCAACAATGAGACCAGAGATTAACCCTAATGTACCAAATAAAACATCTGCTACAGGCGCCTTTACAAGAGCCTCTTCAATATGCTTAATAAGTTGAACAATATAATCTACAAGCCAAAATGTTGTTAAAAATAAAATAATTGCACCAATAATTGCACGAACATACGATCCTTCCAATAAAGGAACAGCACCGATGTCTAATACATTAATAACTTTTGGGATTAAGTAAATCCCTAACGCTCCCCCGATTACTAGAAAGAAGAGCTGTACGATCCGTTTTAACATCCAACCACCTCCTACTCATTATTAACCATTGTTTCGCTAATCAAAACGCCGAATGCAAAAGCGGACGTGTTTTTTTATAAATAGTTTTATTTACCAATATATCATATCATATACCAAAAATGTTCTAGTGTCGTTATATTATGGAATCAATGTAATATTCTTAATTGTGTCTACTCATATAGAGATGCTCTTGAATTCTTTTTAAGCCTTCTCGTATTTTCTTCGCCCTTACTTCTCCAATTCCTTCCACATCATCCAATTCATGAATAGTCGCGCGACAAACACCTTGCAACGTTTTGAATCGATTAATTAAATTTTCAATGATAAGTGGCGGAACACGAGAGATTTTGCTTGTGATTCGATATCCCCTTGGCGTCACACTTTCTTCCAAACTCGTTTGCCCTGGGTAGCCAAGTAATTTAACTAAATCACTATCCTCTAAAAGTTGTGTATTTGCAAGGTCCTGCAACTTTTTCAAAATTTGATGATGGTCTTGTGTTTTTTCTTGGTGATAATCTTTGATTAATAATGCTGCCTCTGCCTCTAAATCAGCTAGTAGTTCTGTAAGTTGTAAACGGATTAACCTACCTTCTGTTCCTAGCTCATGAATATAGCTCAATATTTCATTTTTAATACGCAGTACCATTTCAACACTATGTAAAACGTGAACGACCTCGGACATTGTAACGACCTCTTCAAATTCTAGAATGCCCAAATTCGTAATACCATCATTCCATACAGCCTTATATTTTTCTAACGTTTGAATAGCTTGATTTGCCTTTGTTAAAATAACCCCTATATCTTTTAGTGTATAACGTAAGTTCCCTTGATATAGCGTAATTACGTTACGTCTTTGTGAAATAGCTACAACAAGGCTACCAGTCTGCTTCGCTACACGTTCTGCTGTTCGGTGACGCATGCCTGTTTCAATAGAATCAATAGATGCCTCTGGAACTAACTGTGCATTTGCTATTAAAATTTTACTTCCCGTTTCATTTAAAATAAGTGCCCCGTCCATTTTTGCTAATTCATATAAACTAGCAGGAGAGAATGCACAATTAATGTGAAAACCGCCATCAACAATACTTTTAATCTGCTCATTATATCCAAGAACAATTAGTCCCCCTGTTTGTGCGCGAAGTACATTATCTATCCCTTCGCGCAGTGGTGTCCCTGGGGCCACGAGCTGTAAAATATTAATCATACTTTTGACACGTTGCTTATTTTCTTCCATAGCCTAGCCTCCTAATGTCAAACGAAGCGCTTCTCCTAAATTAGAAACACCTACAACCTCAATCCCATCTGGAATTGTCCATCCACCTAAGTTTTTTCTAGGAATAATAACACGTTGAAATCCTAATTTAGCCGCTTCTTGTACACGTTGTTCGATTCTTGATACTCTTCTTATTTCTCCAGTTAATCCTACTTCTCCTATTACTGCATCGGTTGGTGCCGTAGATTTATCCCTAAAACTTGAGGCTATACTTAAAGCCACTGCTAAATCAATTGCCGGTTCATCTAATTTCAAACCACCAGCTACTTTTAAATATGCATCTTGATTTTGCAATAGTAAGCCTGTTCTTTTTTCTAATACTGCCATAATAAGCGAAACACGGTTATGATCAATTCCCGTCGCCATTCTTCGAGGATTTCCAAAACTAGTAGGGGAGATTAAAGCTTGTATTTCTACTAAAACCGGTCTTGTTCCTTCCATTGAAGCAACTACTGTTGACCCTGCAACACCAACCGGCCTTTCCTCAAGGAAGATTTCAGAAGGATTTAAAACTTCCGCAAGACCAAGCTCTTTCATTTCAAAGATACCCATTTCATTCGTGGAACCAAAACGGTTCTTCACAGCTCGTAAAATACGATACGTATGGTGTCGATCTCCCTCAAAGTAGAGAACTGCATCGACCATATGTTCTAACATACGAGGTCCTGCAATTGCTCCTTCTTTTGTCACATGCCCGACGATGAAAATAGGGATTCCTTTTGTTTTTGCAAGTTTCATTAATTCCGCTGTACATTCACGTACTTGTGCCACACTTCCTGGTGCTGACGTCACTTCAGGTAAATGTATCGTTTGAATAGAATCAATAACAACAAAAGCTGGATTCATTTCTTCAATATGTGCTGCAATACGCTGCAGGTCTGTCTCTGCTACAACAAATAGATTGCTACCCTTTACATGCAAACGATCTGCACGAAGTTTAATCTGCTTTGCCGACTCCTCACCCGATATGTATAATACATCATATGAAGAATCTGCTAATTGCGATGAAATCTGTAATAGTAATGTTGATTTTCCAATCCCAGGGTCTCCACCAATAAGTACTAAGGACCCATCTACAATTCCGCCACCAAGCACACGGTTAAACTCTTGAAATTCCGTTTCAATACGTGCCTCAGACTTTGTTTCTACTTCAGTAAGACGTCTTGGTTTTGTTACTTCCGTTTGAATTGCATTCGCGTAATTAAGGCGCCTTGATGATACAACTGGTTCCATCTCTTCAACAAGTGTATTCCATTGACCACATCCGGGACATTTACCCATATATTTCGGTGACTGATAACCACATTCTTGACATATAAATTTCGTTTTCTTTTTAGCCATACCTTTTTATAGTTCACTTCACTTTCGTCTATAAACGTTTATCCTTCTCGTACAAGAAAGAGGGCTATCGCGTAGCCCTCTTTGTTTGTCTATACTTATTTTACCTTTTCCGCACTATGAATGACAAATGATTCTCCTTCTACATCAAAGATAACTTTTTGTCCTTTCTCAATAGCACCTTTTAAAAGTTCTTCAGATAGTCTATCTTCTACATGCTTCTGAATTGCCCTACGAAGCGGACGAGCACCGTACTCACGATCAAATCCTTTATCAGCAATAGCAGAAATTGCCCCTTCTGTTAATTGCAATTCGATTTCTTGTTCTTTTAAGCGATTCACTAACTGATTTACCATAAGAGTTACAATTTCTTGAATATGTTTTTTCTCAAGCATATGGAATACGATAATTTCATCGATACGGTTTAAGAATTCTGGACGAAATGCTTTTTTCAGTTCATCCATTACTTTACCTTTCATATCCGAATAATCGCGGCTCTCATCTTGTACGTTAAATCCAAGATACTTATTACGTTTTAATGCATCTGCCCCAACGTTAGATGTCATAATAACAATTGTATTACGGAAATCTACTGTACGTCCTTTAGAATCGGTTAAACGACCATCTTCTAATACTTGTAGTAAAATATTAAACACATCCGGATGAGCTTTCTCTACCTCATCTAATAAGACAACTGAATATGGCTTGCGACGAACTTTCTCTGTTAATTGTCCACCTTCTTCATATCCAACATATCCTGGAGGAGAACCAACTAAACGGGAAGTAGAATGCTTCTCCATGTACTCTGACATATCGATGCGAATCATTGCATCTTCATCACCGAACATAGATTCTGCTAGTGCTCTTGCAAGTTCTGTTTTACCTACACCTGTTGGCCCTAAGAAAATAAATGAACCAATTGGGCGCTTCGGATCTTTTAATCCTGCTCTCGCACGACGAACAGCTTTTGCTACAGCTACTACCGCTTCATCTTGACCAATTAAACGATCATGAAGAATGGATTCTAAGTTTAATAATTTATCAGTCTCTGTTTGTGCAAGTTTAGAAACTGGGATACGCGTCCATGTAGAAACGACATTTGCAATATCTTCTACCGTAACCTCTGAATTTTCTTTTCCTTGTTGCTCTTTCCATTGACGTTTTGTATCTTCTAACTTCTCTCGTAAGCGTTGTTCCATATCACGTAAAGATGCAGCCTTTTCAAATTCTTGACTTTGTACAGCCGCATCTTTTTCTTTTCGAATCTCCTCAAGCTTCACTTCAAGCTCTTTTAAGTTTGGTGGTGTTGTATAAGAACGTAAGCGAACTTTTGAAGCAGCTTCATCAATTAAATCAATTGCTTTATCCGGTAAAAAGCGATCTGTAATATAACGATCTGAAAGTTTTACAGCTGCATCAATAGCGTCATCTGTAATAGATACACGGTGATGCGCCTCATAACGGTCACGTAAACCTTTCAAGATTTGAATCGATTCTTCTAAACTTGGCTCATCAACATGAATTGGTTGAAAACGTCTTTCTAAAGCCGCGTCTTTTTCAATATATTTGCGATACTCATCTAAAGTTGTCGCCCCAATACATTGTAACTCTCCTCGTGCTAAAGATGGTTTTAAAATATTCGATGCATCGATTGCACCTTCTGCTCCACCTGCACCAATTAATGTATGAAGCTCATCAATAAATAGAATAATATTGCCTGCTTGGCGAATTTCATCCATCACTTTCTTTAAACGGTCTTCAAATTCACCGCGATATTTCGTTCCAGCTACTACTGTACCCATGTCTAGTGTCATAACACGCTTATCTCTTAAAGTTTCAGGAACTTCATTATTTACAATTTGCTGTGCTAATCCTTCTGCAATTGCCGTTTTACCTACACCAGGCTCACCGATTAATACTGGGTTGTTTTTCGTTCTACGGCTTAACACCTCAATTACACGTTGAATTTCTTTACCACGTCCAATAACAGGGTCTAAGCGATTTTCACGTGCAACAACTGTTAAGTCCCTTGCTAAACTGTCAAGTGTCGGTGTATTTGCATTTGTTGCTGAACCACCTTGATGACCTGAACTAGCTTCATTACTTCCAAGAAGTTGTAACACTTGTTGTCTCGCTTTATTTAAACTTACACCTAAATTATTTAAAACACGTGCCGCTACACCTTCACCTTCACGGATTAAACCGAGTAAAATGTGTTCTGTTCCAACGTAAGAATGGCCTAGCTTACGCGCTTCATCCATAGATAATTCAATAACCTTTTTAGCACGAGGTGTATAATGTACAGTTTGAGAAGCTTCTGTTCCACGCCCAATTAACGCTTCTACTTCTTTTTGAACTTTCTCTGGACTTAATCCAAGAGCAATTAACGCTTTTGCTGCAATTCCTTCACCTTCGCGTACAAGCCCAAGTAAAATATGTTCTGTTCCAATATTATTATGCCCAATACGAATTGCTTCCTCTTGAGATAAAGCTAATACTTTCTGTGCTCTTTCTGTAAATCTTCCAAACATCATAGAAATCGCCTCCTACTTGCGCTTAGTTTTTTTCAATACGTAATCGCTCACGGATTAAGGTTGATCTTCGATAATCTCTTTCTTCTGGCCCTAAAGGTCCTCCTGCGTATTGTTGTAAAATGCCCGGTTGAGTAAGAACCATTAACTCCGTCAAAATATTTCTCGATATACCTTTTATATATCCTAGATCAATACCAAGTCGTACATCTGATAAGCAATTAGCAGCTTCTGCAGATTGAATTAAACGACTGTTTGCTAGTATGCCGTAAGAACGATAAACCTTATCTTCAAGTTCAATACTTGAATTTTGTACAATTAATTCTCTAGCCATTTTTTCTTGCTGTATAATTTGTTGAATGACACCTTTTAAATCTGCAATAATATCTTCTTCAGACTTTCCTAGCGTCATTTGATTTGACACTTGAAATATATTACCTAACGCTTCGCTACCTTCACCGTATATTCCTCTTACTACTAACCCTAATTTTTGAATTACTTGTATAATACGGCTAATTCTTTTTGTTAAAACCAGTCCCGGTAAATGAATCATCACAGAAGCTCTTAACCCTGTGCCAACATTAGTAGGACAGCTTGTAATATATCCAAGTGATTCATCAAAAGCGTATTCAACTTCTTTCTCAATCCAATTATCTATTTGATTGGCGCTTTGAAGCGCCTCTGATAACTGTAATCCTGAAAACAGGCACTGAATCCGAATATGGTCTTCTTCATTAAGCATAACACTAATATGTTCACTTTCTGATAGTAGACATGCTCCATATTCTGTCCCTGCAAGATTTGGACTAATTAAATGCTTTTCGACTAAAACTCTCCTTTGAAGAGGGGTTAATTCATTCATCTTTAATAGTCCAAACTCCCCAAAGGACCCTACTGCTTTATTTATAAATTTCTTTTTAAATAATTCATGAATCTGTTTAGCTTCTTCTTCGTTTTGCATAGTAGAAAATTGATATTGTTTAAAATTACGAGCCAAACGAATTCGACTACTTAAAACAATATCAGAATCAGGGCCATCCCCCTTCATCCATGGACTAATCGCTTCATTCATAATTTTGTCCAGTGACATAGAACTATTCCCCCTCTCTATGCTCACTAAGATGTATTTCAAGACCTCGAATCTTATCCCTTACCTCTGCAGCTTTCTCAAATTCCTCTTTCTGTACGCATTGTTTCAGAATGAGTTTTAGTTCATCTAATTCTTTCTTTAAGTGGATATTTCCTTCTATACGTTCCGGAATTTTTCCACAATGATCTGTATGCCCACCATGAAGACGTTTTAATAGTGGCTTTAAATGCTCCTTAAATGTATCGTAGCAAGAAGAACAGCCAAAACGTCCCACTTTTGTAAATTGTTCATATGTCATCTTACAATCTGGACATCTTACTATATTTGCATTTGAAAATCCATTTTTTCCTTCTTCAAACATTGTTGATTCACCGTGTAATAAACCAGCAAATAAATCATGAAATGAAAAGTTAGACTGCGATGATTGAAAGAAAGACGTATAGCCACTTTGCTCTGCACATTGCTCACAAAGATGAACTTCCGCCTTCTTCTCGTTAATTACTTTTGTATAATGTAAAGTCGCTGGTCTTATATTACAGTTTTGACAAGTCATCACTATCCCCACCTTTACAACAGGAACGCTCTATCTCATGATACTTTTCATACATTACTAGATTGTTCGCTTTCCTGAATCCGTTTAAATAAAAGTGCATGTTCTTTTTCAAAACTTCCACAACATTTAACTGCTTTATCTTAGTCATCATTCTTTTACAAAAGCTATATTTATTTATATTTCAGTGTTCTTAACATTGCGCATAATATTCGAGCCCTAAGTTCATCTCGAGAAGGAACATCCATTGATAATACAGAACGATCTATTACGCTTAACATCAGTTTCGCTTCACGATTTGTTATGATTCCCTCTTCTATTAAACGTATAATCATGCTTTCTGCATTCCCTTGCGCAACACTATGATCAATCATATGAAGCATTTGATCAATAATGTCTATATCGTCATGCAGTTTGACTTTTATAATGCGAATGTAACCTCCTCCACCACGTTTACTTTCTACTACAAATCCTCTTTCTAACGTAAAACGGGTATTGATTACATAATTGATTTGAGATGGTACGCACTCGAACCGATCCGCAATCTCATTTCTCTTAATTTCAATCACATTATTATTGCTTAAGTCAATAACTTGCTTTAGATATTGCTCAATGATATCAGATATATTTCTCATTTATCCGCCACCTTTATTGACTTTGACTATCTTTGACTTTAATTATATACGTATTAATAAAATTTGCAACTCTTTTGCTTATTCACTATCCTAGCCACATTCTCCTGTATTTAATCAAAATATTAATACTTTAAACACATTTTTTTATTACTATGGATTATAAAATAAAACACAAAAAAACACGAGTCATTTGACTCGTGTTTTAGTTGCTTGGCAACGTCCTACTCTCACAGGGACAAGGTCCCAACTACCATCGGCGCTAGAGAGCTTAACTTCCGTGTTCGGTATGGGAA
>NZ_JAEHCA010000027.1:0-61301 GCF_016483345.1 Bacillus cereus group sp. N24 | reverse complement strand
CCATTAGCTCAGTTGGTAGAGCATCTGACTTTTAATCAGAGGGTCGAAGGTTCGAATCCTTCATGGCTCACCATTTTCGCGGAAGTAGTTCAGTGGTAGAATACAACCTTGCCAAGGTTGGGGTCGCGGGTTCGAATCCCGTCTTCCGCTTTATTACTACGGGGCCTTAGCTCAGCTGGGAGAGCGCCTGCCTTGCACGCAGGAGGTCAGCGGTTCGATCCCGCTAGGCTCCATATAAATAGAGAAAGCGTACATCATATGATGTACGCTTTTTTTTTGTTTAAAAAGACAACTTTCATATTTGTCGTTTAAAATGAAGAAAATGTAAAAATAAAGGATGGGGGATAATTGTGAAAGTTGTCATTGCATCTGATTCATACAAAGAAAGTCTAAAGGCTATAGAAGTATGTGAAGCTATTGAAAGAGGTTTTGGAGCAATTTTTCCTAAAGCAGAGTATGTAAAAATACCAATTGGAGATGGTGGTGAAGGAACTGTTGATTCACTTGTTGATGCCACAGGAGGAAGCGTTGTATCACTTTATGTGACAGGACCGCTTAGAGAAGGCGTACAAGCTTTTTATGGCATTTCTACAGATAAAAAGACAGCGTTTATTGAAATGGCATCGGCATCTGGATTACAACACGTTCCGGTTGAAAAGCGAAATCCATTCATTACAACGTCAAAAGGAACAGGAGAGCTTATATTACATGCGCTAGACCAAGGAGTTAAGCATATTATTTTGGGGCTTGGAGGAAGCGCTACAAATGATGGTGGGGCAGGTATGTTATCGGCTTTAGGAGTAAGGTTTATAGATGAAAAGGGTGAAGTAATAGATCCATCTGGAGGAACATTACATTCGATTGTCACGATTGATTTTTCACGAATGGATTCACGCCTAAAGGAGATAACGATAGAAGCGGCGTGTGATGTAAATAATCCATTAGTCGGAATGAGAGGGGCATCTTTCGTATTTGGTGCTCAAAAGGGTGCGGATGTAGAGATGCTGAAAAGGCTAGATGAGAATTTAAAGCATTATGCGACTATTCTTAAACGATATGTATCTTTGGATGTATCTGAAATACCTGGTGCAGGAGCGGCAGGAGGTATGGGAGCAGCTGTTATTGCGGTGTTAAAGAGAAGCTTACGAAAGGGTATTGAAATTGTATTGGATCATACAAATTTTGATAAGCATATAGAAGATGCGGATTTAATTATAACTGGTGAAGGTAGAATAGATGAACAAACAGCATATGGAAAGGCTCCTGTTGGTGTCGCGGGGCGAGCGAAACGTCTTCATATTCCTGTGATTGCTATAGGAGGATCGGTATCTCCAAATTATCCAGTTGTTTACGAAAAGGGAATCGATGCAGTATTTAGTATTACGCCTTTTCCAATGGCACTAGAAGAGGCATATAAGATGGCAAAAGAGAATATTGAAATGACAGCAAGAAATATTGCAGCAGTATGGAAAATTGCATCGAAAAAACACTTCTAAATGTAGAAGTGTTTTTTATTATTATCTAATAATAATGATAGCAGTTGTTTCATTAAGTTAACTTTATACATAAAATGGTCTTAAAATTTGGATTTCAACATAAATATAAGTGAATAAATTGTATATCCATACAGAAAAATGTCGAGTTGAGTCAGAGTATATAAAAGATTTAAAATATTTAGTGAAGGCATAAAAGGGGGATACTATCTATGAAAAAAGAAATCTCAGTTATTGGAGTTCCAATGGATTTAGGACAGATGCGTCGTGGAGTTGATATGGGCCCGAGCGCGATCCGTTATGCAGGGGTAATTGAAAGAATTGAAGAAATTGGATATAACGTTAAAGATATGGGAGATATATGTATAGAGAGAGAAAAAGAAGTTGATGAAAATACAAAATTAAGAAACCTTACACAAGTTGCGACTGTATGTAATGAATTGGCAAGTAAGGTGGATCATATTATAGAAGAAGGTCGTTTTCCACTTGTATTAGGTGGTGACCATAGTATCGCAATTGGTACACTAGCTGGTGTGGCAAAACATTATAAAAATTTAGGTGTTATTTGGTATGATGCACATGGAGATTTAAATACGGAGGAAACTTCACCATCTGGTAATATTCATGGAATGTCACTTGCAGCAAGTTTAGGCTATGGACATCCCACGCTTGTAGACTTATACGGGGCATATCCAAAGGTGAAAAAAGAGAACGTTGTAATTATCGGTGCACGTGCATTGGATGAAGGAGAAAAAGACTTTATTCGCAATGAAGGTATTAAAGTATTCTCGATGCATGAAATTGATCGTATGGGTATGACGGCTGTTATGGAAGAAACAATTGCTTATTTATCTCATACTGATGGTGTACATCTATCATTAGATTTAGATGGTCTTGATCCTCATGATGCACCAGGAGTTGGAACGCCTGTAATTGGTGGTCTATCGTATCGTGAAAGTCATTTAGCGATGGAAATGTTAGCGGAAGCTGATATTGTTACATCTGCTGAGTTTGTTGAAGTAAATACGATTTTAGATGAGAGAAATAGAACGGCAACAACCGCGGTTGCTTTAATGGGTTCTTTATTCGGTGAAAAACTAAAATAAATGTAAGAAAAGCAACTGAGAAGTTGCTTTTTTTATTTGAAAATAGGCGTATAATAATGATTTATATTATACTGTACGATAAGATTGTTTGACATCTTACCAATTTGATCTAAAGGGGGTTGTTTGTAATTGTCGTTTGTTTCATGTATGGTATAATTAACTAGTTGTTGGAAATACATACAGATAGAGCATAAAACAATATTTCAATATATGGATAGAATTGCTCGTAAGTAGGAGGAAGGGTTAGCATGCCTTTTGAAGATACGACCATTTTGAAATATCTTAGTACGGTATTAGATATTGCCGTTGTATGGTTTATTATATATAAGCTAATTCTTATAATCCGAGGGACAAAAGCTGTTCAACTTTTAAAGGGGATTACAGTTATTATTGTCGTTCGGATGATTAGTATTTTCCTTGAATTGCATACGCTTTATTGGCTAACGGAACAAGTATTAACGTGGGGATTTTTAGCCGTTATTATTATCTTCCAGCCAGAATTGCGAAGAGCACTTGAGCAGCTAGGACGCGGAAGTTTATTTTCGCGTGTTGGAACTCAGGAGGATGATGAACCTGAAATTGTTGCAACATCGATAGCAAAAGCAACGGAATATATGGGAAAACGTAGAATTGGTGCATTAATTACGTTGTCAAAAGAGACCGGAATGGGTGATTATGTGGAAACGGGTATTCCGTTAAATGCAAATGTATCATCGGAGTTACTCATTAATATTTTCATTCCAAATACGCCTCTTCACGACGGAGCCGTAATTATGCAAGGAAGTACAATTAAAGCAGCGGCTTGTTATCTTCCATTATCAGAAAGTCCCTTTATTTCTAAGGAGTTAGGAACAAGGCATCGTGCTGCAATGGGAGTTAGTGAAGTCACTGATAGCATTACAGTAGTTGTATCTGAAGAAACAGGCCAAATTTCTTTAACGAAAAATGGTAAGTTGCATCGTGATTTGAAGACGGAACAACTGAAGGATATGTTATTAGCAGAATTTAGTGGGAACGAAAAAACGACTTCTTCGTCTTTATGGAATTGGAGGAGAAAGCGTCATGGATAAGTTAATGGAGAATCATTGGTTTTTAAAAGGAATCTCATTACTATTGGCGTGTATGCTTTTTATGTCCGCAACTTTAACTGAAAAGAATACGACATCGGGTATATTACCTTTCGCAAATGATACGAAAGAAACATTAACTAATCATGCTATTAACCTTAAGTATGATGAAGATAAATATATTGTAAGTGGTATTCCGGCAGAGGGCGTTAAGGTGAAGTTAGAAGGCCCAAAAGCAGCAGTTGCTACAGCAAAAGCAAAAAAACAATTTGATATAACGGTTGATTTGCGAGATAGTCCAAAAGGGACTTATGAAGTTTCTTTGAAAACGAACGGGCTTCCAGATGATGTGAAGGGAACAGTTCAGCCATCAACAATTAAAGTTACTCTTCATGAAAAAGCGAGAAAATATGTTCATGTAGACTTAAAATTATCAAATGAGGATCAGATGCCAGCTGGTGCTACTCTCGAAAAATCAAACATTAAACCTGATACTGTTGAGGTAGTTGGGACGAAAGAAGAAATCGAAAGTATTTCATCTGCTAAGGCGTATATTGATTTAAAAGGTGTTAATAAAACTGTTACAAAAACAGCTGAAGTTACATTATACAATAAAGAAGGAAAACGTTTAAATGTAAGAACAAGTCCATCTAAAATTAGTGTAACATTGAATGTGGCGACGCAAGCTACGGCCAATAATACGGAAAAAACTGTTCCTGTAACGTATACGAAAAAGGGGAGTTTACCAGAAGGATTGGCCGTTACAAATATTAGCGTTGAACCGAGAGAAGTAACGATAGCGGGTCCAAAAGATATTTTGGATAATATACAATCGATAGAGGGGGTCGAAGTAGATCTTAGTCAATTGACTGAGTCTACAACATTCGATACCTCTGTTTTATTGCCAAAGGGTGTAACGAGTTCTAAACCAAATCAAGTGAAGGTTTCCGTAGGGGTACAAAAAGTAAAACAAACGAAAACTAGAACAATTGAAGGTGTCTCGATTCAAAAAAATGGAGTTTCTAAAGATGTCACTGCTCAGCTACTTTCGCCACAGGATGGAAAGATAAGCGTTGATATTTCAGGAGAAGCAAGTATAGTAGATAAAATAACAGCTGCTCAAATAACAGCGGTAATTAATTTGCAAAATGTATCGCCAGGGACGAAGGATGTTTCGATTCAAGTGAGCGGTCCTGGTAATATTTCAATAGAGCCAAAACAAAAAAGTGCTAAAGTTACTATTGTGAAGAAAGAAAAGCCAGATCAAGAAGTACAGGGTAATGGTGAACAACCCGATTCAAATAATAATCAAGATAATCAAACTGAAAAACCAAAAGATCCTGAAACTAATCCAGAAAAAGACCAGGACAAAGAAAAAGAAAAAGACAAAGATAAAGATAAAGAACTTAGTCAAGAACCAACAGTAGATAATCAAAAAGAGCAAGAAAAAGGAGCGAATCATAATGGGTAAATATTTTGGTACAGATGGAGTACGTGGAGTTGCGAATGAGGAATTAACACCTGAATTAGCTTTCAAAATTGGACGTTTTGGTGGTTATGTATTAACAAAAGATACAGATCGTCCAAAAGTAATTATCGGTCGTGATACACGTGTATCTGGTCATATGTTAGAAGGAGCTTTAGTAGCAGGTCTATTATCAACTGGAGCAGAAGTAATGCGCCTTGGTGTTATTTCTACACCGGGTGTTGCTTATTTAACAAAGGCGTTAGGTGCACAAGCGGGTGTGATGATTTCTGCATCTCATAATCCGGTACAAGATAACGGAATCAAATTCTTCGGTTCAGACGGTTTTAAATTAACAGATGAGCAAGAAGCAGAAATCGAAGCTTTATTAGACAAAGAAGTTGATGAATTGCCACGTCCAACAGGTACTAACCTTGGACAAGTGAGCGATTACTTTGAAGGTGGACAAAAATATTTACAATACATTAAACAAACTGTAGAAGAAGATTTCTCTGGTTTACATATCGCTTTAGATTGTGCACATGGTGCAACGTCTTCTTTAGCGCCGTACTTATTTGCGGATTTAGAAGCTGATATTTCAACAATGGGAACTTCACCGAATGGTATGAATATTAACGCTGGAGTAGGTTCTACGCATCCTGAAGGCCTAGCAGAATTAGTGAAAGAAAAAGGTGCTGATATCGGTCTTGCTTTTGATGGTGATGGTGACCGTTTAATCGCTGTAGATGAAAAAGGAAACATCGTTGATGGCGATCAAATTATGTTTATTTGCGCGAAGTACATGAAAGAAACTGGCCAACTAAAGCACAATACAGTTGTTTCAACTGTTATGAGTAACTTAGGTTTCTACAAAGCACTTGAAGCAAACAATATTACAAGTGACAAAACTGCAGTTGGTGATCGCTACGTAATGGAAGAAATGAAACGCGGTGGTTACAACTTAGGCGGAGAACAATCAGGTCACATTATCTTACTTGATTACATTACAACTGGTGATGGAATGTTAAGTGCACTTCAACTTGTAAACATCATGAAAATGACGAAAAAGCCATTATCTGAGCTTGCAGGAGAAATGACTAAATTCCCACAATTACTAGTAAATGTTCGTGTAACAGATAAAAAATTAGCATTAGAAAATGAAAAAATTAAAGAAATTATTCGTGTTGTAGAAGAAGAAATGAACGGTGATGGCCGCATTCTTGTTCGTCCATCTGGAACAGAACCGCTTATTCGTGTAATGGCAGAAGCACCGACACAAGAAGTTTGTAATGCATATGTACATCGTATTGTAGAAGTTGTTAAAGCTGAAGTTGGCGCTTAATAATTTGTTGAATTTATTTTAAAAGGAGCACAAGAAGTGCTCCTTTTTCATATGTTTTAAAGACGATGAAAAAAATTTCATTGACGGTTTATAATGTTTGTTATAAGATTGTCTTGTTCTTTTTCTCAAAGTAAATGTTGTAAATTATAAAAGCGCCAGAACTACAAGTAGTGTAGTTGACGAGGTGGAGTTTTATCGAGATTTCGGCGGATGACTCCCGGTTGTTCATCATAACCGCAAGCTTTTACTTAAATCATTAAGGTGACTTAATGGACAAAGGTGAAAGTGTGATGAGAGAAAAGGAACGGATGAAAACTAGCTGTATAAGTATATACGGACTTAAACCCAATCGAGAGGAAGGTGAAAGCCGTTACAAGCTTACAGGGCTAGCAATATGTAATCCGTTTTTTAGTATAAATAAAAATGGTATCGGACTATGTCGTTACATGTTCGCAGAGCAGTGTAAGCATTTGTAACGGCGACTAAACATGTGTGGAATCGTAGGATTTATTGGAGAACAAGATGCAAAGGAAATTTTATTAAAAGGTTTAGAAAAACTAGAATATCGTGGATATGATTCAGCAGGTATTGCAGTACAAGCAGAGAACGGTGTTGTTGTGTACAAAGAAAAAGGCCGTATTGCAAAACTTCGCGAAATCGTAGATGAGAACGTAGCAGCAAGCGTAGGTATCGGACATACACGCTGGGCTACACACGGTGTTCCAAGTAAGGTAAACGCGCATCCGCATCAAAGTACATCAAAGCGCTTTACACTAGTTCATAACGGTGTAATTGAAAACTATGAATTAGTGAAAAAGGAATATTTACAAGATGTAACGTTCGTAAGTGAAACAGATACAGAAATTATCGTACAGCTTATGGAACAACAAGTGAGCACAGGATTAAGTGTAGAAGAAGCGTTCCGTAATACGCTATCTCTTTTACATGGCTCTTATGCAATCGGATTACTTGATGCTGAAAATCCAAACATGATTTATGTTGCTAAAAACAAAAGCCCGCTATTAGTAGGTGTTGGTGACAACTTTAATGTTGTGGCGAGCGACGCTATGGCGATGTTACAAGTTACAGATCAATTTATTGAGTTAATGGATAAAGAAATCGTAATCGTAACGAAAGAAAGCATTACAATTAAAAACTTACAAGGTGAAACGATTGAACGTGCACCGTTTACAGCGGAATTAGATGCAAGTGACATTGAAAAGGGAACATACCCTCATTTCATGCTTAAAGAAATTGATGAGCAACCACTTGTAATCCGTAATATTATTCAAAAGTATCAAGATGAAAATGGCGAAATTGAATTAGATCAAGATATCCGCAACGCGATTTTAGATAGCGATCGTATTTACATCATTGCATGTGGAACGAGTTATCATGCAGGTCTTGTTGGAAAACAATTTATCGAGAAGTTTGCAAAAACACCAGTTGAAGTACACGTAGCAAGTGAATTCTCTTACAACATGCCATTATTAACAGAAAGACCATTCTTCATTTACATTTCACAAAGTGGTGAAACAGCTGATAGCCGTGCAGTACTTGTGCAAACAAATGAAATGGGTCATAAAGCATTAACAATTACAAACGTACCTGGTTCTACGCTTTCTCGTGAAGCTGACTATACACTTCCACTATACGCTGGACCAGAAATTGCGGTTGCATCAACGAAAGCTTACACAGCACAGCTTGCAGTACTTTCAATCTTAGCGGCTGACATTGCTAAAGCGAAAGGTGAAGTTCTTGATTTCGACTTAACACACGAACTAGGAATTGTAGCAAATGCAATGATAGAACTTTGTGATCAAAAAGAAGAAATGGATGCATTAGCAAAACAATTTTTAGCAACAACGCGTAACTGTTTCTTCATCGGACGTAGCGTAGACTTCTACGTAGGATTAGAAGGTGCGTTAAAACTAAAAGAAATCTCTTACATCCAAGCAGAAGGATTTGCTGGAGGAGAATTAAAACACGGTACAATCGCTTTAATCGAAAATGGTACACCAGTTATCGCACTTGCTACACAAGAGCACGTAAACCTTGGAATTCGCGGTAACGTGAAAGAAGTAGTAGCACGCGGAGCTAACCCATGTATCATCTCAATGAAAGGCTTAGAAATGGAAGGAGACAGCTTCGTATTACCAGCTGTACACGAAGCACTAGCACCGCTAGTAGCAGTTATTCCATTACAACTTATCTCATACTACGCAGCACTTCACCGCGAGTGTGACGTTGATAAGCCACGTAACTTAGCTAAATCTGTTACGGTTGAGTAGGAGATTGGTAGATTGGAAATAAATTTGTGAAGCCTCACCCCTTTGGATATTTTTATCTAAAGGGGTGTTTTTGTGTCCAAAAGAAAGAGAACATTTAAAATCGATAAGTGGATTAAAGAGGAGAAAGGAACTAGCAGTGGGAATGGACAGAAGCCCTACTGATTAAAGGTTCACTTTATCGGATTTGGAACGAAATCACTTTTGTTTATCTGAATTTTCTAGTAATATTTTAAGTATTCATGAACAGTTTTCTTTATTACTACAAGAAAAGACGATTGTTATTGCTGAAGAGCTTGGGATGAAACACCTAGCTGATCCAATTGAACGGGAATCTTGGGAGTGTAGATGCATTAATTGACTAGACATGACGAGGGGGGGTTATTAATGAAAGTGAAAGAAAAAACATATTTAAGTATAGAAGAGATTATTTCATTACCGGCCTTATCAAGTACAAATATAAGTGATGATGGCAAAAATGTAGCGTTTGTTAAAAAGACAGCTAACTGGAAAGACAATACATATAGAAATCATGTATGGATATATGAAAAGGAAAAGGGGAAGAGTTACCCATTAACAATTGGAGATATAGATAGTACATATCCATTATGGTCTCCAGATTCTAAGGGTATCGCATATCTTAGCCCTGTTGGAGATGGGAAAAATCAGATCTTTTTTAAGTCACTAGACGGCTATAGTGAGGTTCAAATTACTGATGAGAAAGAAGGAGTCAGTAATTTCAAATGGGAGCCTACTGGTAAAGGTTTTTATTATATTGCACAGTCAAAAGAATGTGAGGAGATAAAGAAACGTAAGGAACGATATGGAGATTTCCATCATGTAGGTAAGGAACATCAGAATAATTGTTTATACTACATTGAAATAGAAAAAGTGAAACAAAATGATAAACAGGAACAGAAGGTTAGCGGTGTTTATCAACTAACGGACGGTAAGGATTTTTATATACATAACTTTGATATTTCAAATGATGGGAAAAAGGTTGTATGTATGGCTACACCAAGCCTAAACGATTATATGAATGGTGATCTATATATATTAGATGTTGAAGCTGGGGAACTACAAAAGATGAATATAGATACGTTGTTAGGAGCGAGCATCTGCTTTTCTCCTGAGGGCGATAAAATATGTTACTCAGCAAGCATAAGAGAGAAGGATTACTATAGAAATCATATACAAGATAATACATTAGAGATATATGATATGAATACTGGAGAGGTAATTCAGCCTCTAACAAACTTTGATAGTACGGTTACGCCATTACAGTGGACAGCTAAAGGAATTTTAATTAGATGGCAGGATAAAACGAATTATCGTATTGGATTACTAGCTGAAGATGGCACTGTGGAAGCATTAAGCGACAAGGTAGATGGCTTTATAATGGATGCCTCTATAACAAAGGATGGAAATCATATAACCTATAATAAGGCTATAACAAATGAAACCTTTGAAATCTATTTGGATGATAAAAGAATAACGGATGAAAATAGCTTTTTCGAAGACAAGCTTAAAAGTAATAGGGAAATCATCTCATGGAAAAGTAGTGATGGCCTTGAAATTGAGGGTGTGTTATCAACCCCAGCAGAGTTTGACTCAAATAAAAAATATCCCTTATTAGTGGTAATTCATGGTGGTCCAGCTTGGGCATCCTTTCCGATATTTTCAGACTGTTTTAATGAGAAATATCCGATTGAACAGTTTATCGAAAAAGGCTTTATCGTTTTAGAACCAAACTATAGAGGAAGTTCTGGTTATGGTAATGAATTTTTAAAAGCAAACTATAGAAAACAGGGAATTGCTGATTATGATGATGTTATATCTGGAGTAGATGCACTAGTTGAAAAAGGGATTGTAGATAAAGATAGAGTAGGAGTTATGGGATGGAGTAACGGAGGATATATATCAGCTTTCTGTTCTACATTTAGTAGTAGATTTAAAGCTATTTCAGTTGGAGGTGGAATTACGAACTGGAGTACTCATTATGTAAATATAGATATCCCTTACTTTATTAGAATGTATTTAGGAAATGCGCCATGGAATGATCCAGAGATATATAAGAAGACATCACCAATGACATATATTAAATCAGCCTGTACGCCTACCTTAATTCAACATGGGGAAAAGGATGTAAGGATTCCAATTACAAATGCATATGAGCTATATGAAGGGTTAAGAGATATGGAAGTTGATACAGAGTTAATTATATTTAAAGGAATGGCATATAGTCCTAATCAGCCAGGAGTGAATGTAGCTATTATGAAGCAGAACTTGATGTGGTTTTCACATTATATTCTTGGGGAAAGTATGGATGGATTTCGTACTATATAATGGATATTCGTACAGGGATTTTTCGTTGTGCAATCGGGTCATATTGTTGAAAAAGAGATACAACAAATTATATAATTTGTTGTAAACTGCATGCAAATCATTATGATTATAAGGAAATGTAATTCGGAGGACTAATATGACAGAAAATAAAAATGTGTTACCAGTAGAACAGCGTGAAGAATTATTCAAAGTATTGAAAGCTCGTTTTGAGAAGAATATGAATCGTCATGAAGGTCTTGAATGGGCTAAAGTTGAAGCGAAGCTGGATGTTAATGCTGAGAAATTATGGTCACTTAATGAAATGGAAGTAACTGGCGGTGAGCCGGATGTTGTTGGTTATGATAAAGAGAAGGACGAGTATACTTTCTATGATTGTTCAAAGGAGAGTCCTAAAGGCCGCAGAAGTCTTTGTTATGATCTTGAAGCGTTAGAAGCAAGAAAGAAGCATAAACCAGAAAATAATGCTATTGATGTGGCAGCCGCTATGGGTATTGAACTATTAACGGAAGAACAATATCGAGAGTTACAACAACTTGGAGATTTTGATATGAAATCATCGAGTTGGGTACAAACACCTTCAGACATTAGAGAACTTGGTGGTGCTCTATTTTGCGATTACCGCTTCGGACACGTTTTCGTGTACCACAATGGAGCAGATTCCTATTATGCTGCTAGAGGGTTTCGCGGTTCGTTAAGAGTTTAAATTTGGAGTAAGTAAGAAAAGAGCCTATACTTAGGCTCTTTTCTTACTTATATTTTAAAAGTAAACTGTTACTACGCAGTTTTACTTAATTTATATGTTTCGTGGTTGTTTTTCCGGAAAAGTTTAGGGAAAACATAACCGTCTAATCCAATACGTCCAGCATTATGACCTGCAATTAAAATGAACATAGTTAAAACAAGCATGTTTGGGTTTACACTAACAGTTCCACTTAATAAGAATGAAAGATTCATTATGATTCCAAAGAATGCAGCAGTTTTTGTTAATCCACCTAAAATTAAACCTAAACCTACTAAGATTTCTCCCCATTGTACGAAAAAGCTAAATAAGTCTGCGTGCGGAAGAACAAAGTTTTGAAGGAAATCCGCCCACCAGCCTTGTACTGCGGGGTGATCGCCTGATGCTTGGGCGATGGCGCCTTTGAGGAAACCGCTGGCATCAAAAGATTGTCCTAAAACTTTCCCTATTCCAGCAGTAATCCAAGAATATCCTATGTAAAGACGTAAAAGTAATAATATGAAAGTAGCACGTTTATCAGTTCTTAAAAAATTGATAACCATTGAAATCCCTCCAATATTGTATTTACATGTTTATTATATATCCATTGTGAATAAATTCACAATGGAGGAAATGTGAACGAATATATGTTGTGAGTAATTGTTTTATTTTTTGTAACATTTCATCTTTTTTGATAGACTAATAATAGAGATATATCAAAAGGAGGCAAAGACTAGATATGTGGATGAACTTGTAATGATTAGCAATTGGATAGATTATTTTTCTCTCATAAGTGAGGGTTTATTTAGCTATCTGTAAGTCATTCAAGGACTGCATATTTGGCGTAGTCATTCCTTCGGTAAGGATAGGCCTATTATGTATCTATCTTTTTTGTGGGGAAATTTATATCTCTCATATAAAATATGCGTCCTTTAAAATTGGAGGAGTATATGATGAATCAATTAAAAAATAAAGTAGCAGTTGTTACAGGTGTAAGTCGTCTAGACGGTATAGGAGCAGCTATTTGCACAGAGTTAGCAGAGGCTGGATACGATATATTTTTTACGTATTGGACAGCTTACGATAAAGAGATGCCTTGGGGCGTTGAGCAAAATGAACAAATACAATTAAAAGAAGAGCTAATACAAAAAGGTGTTAAAGTATCGAGCATGGAGTTAGATTTAACTCAAAATGATGCACCGAAAGAGCTTATAAATAGGGTTACTGAACAACTAGGCTACCCTCATATATTAATTAATAATGCAGCGTATTCTACGAATAATGATTTCTCTAATTTGTCTGCTGAAGAGTTGGATAAGCATTACATGGTAAATGTTCGTGCGACTACATTGTTAAGTAGTCAATTTGCCCGAGGATTTGATAAGAAATTTGGTGGTAGAATTGTGAATATGACTTCGGGGCAATTTCAAGGGCCTATGGCAGGAGAACTGGCGTATGCAACAACGAAAGGAGCTATTGATGCTCTTACTAGTACGTTGTCAGCAGAAGTAGCCCATTTAGGAATAACAGTGAATGCAATTAACCCAGGTCCAACTAGTACAGGATGGATGACTGAAGAGATAAAGCAAGGATTAAAGCCGATGTTTCCTTTTGGCAGGATTGGTGAGCCAAAGGATGCAGCTAGACTCATAAAGTTTTTAGTAAGTGAAGAAGCAGAGTGGATTACGGGACAAGTGATTCATTCGGAAGGTGGATTTAAAAGGTAAAAAGAAGGCATCTCCTTCCGGTGAGATGCCTTCTTTCTAATCTTTCTTCAATCTTCGTGCAACACCATTCCCTAAAGATTGTAATCCTTGAACGAGGATAATTAAAATAAAGACGGTTGCATACATTACTTCAGGTTCATAGCGTAAATGTCCGAAGCGATATGCCAAGTCCCCTAGCCCGCCAGCGCCTACAAGACCAGCCATCGCTGTTGCGCCAATTAAGCCGATTGTTGCGATCGTTAATCCGAGCACAAGAGATGGGCGTGCTTCTTTAACCATGACGTGCCAAATGATTTTTATAGTAGAGACTCCCATTGCTTGGTAAGCTTCAATAACACCACGATCCACTTCTAGTAAAGCTGTCTCCATTAAGCGTGCAATATAAGGAGCTGTGAAGACGACAAGTGGTACGATAACACCTTGTACGCCAATGGATGTTCCCATTAGGAACTTCGTAAAAGGTAAAATGAAGAATAATAGAATGATAAATGGAAGAGAGCGAATGACATTAATAACTGTATTAAGAATAGGATAGATAAGTTTATTTTCTCGCTGTCCACCGGGTCTCGTCAAAACAAGTGTAACGCCGAGCGGTAATGCGATAAGGATAGAGATAAGTAATGAAATAGATGTCATTTGAAATGTTTGAATTGTTGCTTCCCATATGACTTCACCCCATTCATCCAAAAAGGACTTGTTTTCCATAGTCTGTTTTCCCTCCCTCTACGATGATACCTTTCTCTTGTAAGAATGCTAAAGCACGGTTTACTTCATTTTTTTCACCTTGCATATGAACGACAAGTTTCCCATATGCCTCATGTTTTAACTGCGTAATATTACCGGATAAAATATTTGGATATACTTGGTAACGTTTTGTAGCGACAGCTAGTGCTGGTTCTCCTGAAGAACTTCCTATAAAAGAAAGTGTTACAATTTCTCCAGTACCTTGTAGTTCTTTCTGTACCTCTTCTGGAATTTTAGCTGCAAATGCGCTATTTACAAACTTCTTCGTTGTTACATGTTGTGGGTTTGTGAAAATATCTTTTACAGTCCCACTTTCGACTACAGATCCATGCTCCATAACGGCAACCTGGTCACAAATACGCTGGATGACATTCATTTCATGTGTAATGAGTAAAATCGTGATGCCAATTTCTTCATTAATTTTTAGTAATAAATCAAGAATAGAATCAGTTGTTTCTGGATCTAATGCGCTCGTTGCTTCATCACTTAATAAAACCTCTGGTTCATGTGATAGTGCACGAGCGATGGCAACACGTTGTTTCTGGCCGCCAGAAAGTTCGCTTGGATAAGCATCTTTACGGTTAAAAAGATCCACGATGCGTAAATATTTTTCTACTCTTTTTTCAATTTCCGCTTTTGGAATGCCAGCAAGGCGTAACGGCAATGCGATATTTTCATAAACGGTAACAGTTTTAAGTAAATTGAATCCTTGAAAAATCATTCCGATTTTTTGCCTCGCTTTTGCTAGTTCTTTTGTTGATAAAGTGGTTAAGTCTTGGTTGTTTACGATGATGTTTCCTGTCGTTGGTTTTTCTAATAAATTTACACAGCGAATTAATGTGCTTTTACCAGCGCCGCTATACCCAATGATTCCAAATACCTCGCCTTTTTCTACTTTAAGGGAAGTAGACTTAAGAGCCTCAACAGTCCCTTTTTTTGTTGTAAATACTTTGGAGACGTTTTTTAATTCAATCATTATCGTCAGCTCCTACCAAGATGGTAAAACTGAACCATCAAATTTTTTCTCGATAAATTCTTTTACTTCTTTAGATTGATAAGCTTTCTTTAATTTACTTACAACGGCATCATCTTTATTTTCAGTACGAACAACGACCCAGTTCACGTATGGTGAATCTTTTCCTTCGCGGAAAATGGAATCTTTCGCTGGATTTAGTTTTGCACCTAATGCAAAGTTTGTGTTAATTGCAGCTGCTTTCACTTCACTTAATTGCGTTGGTAATTGAGAAGCTTCTAATTCAACAATCTTTAAATTTTTCGGGTTTTCAATTACATCCTTTGCAGTCGCTTTTTCTGTAGCCTTTGGATCAACTTTTAAAACCCCTGCTTTTTCAAATAATTTTAAAGCTCGAAGTTCATTCGTTGGGTCATTTGGTACAGCGATTGCATCGCCCTCTTTTAATTCTTTTACATCTTTTAAGCTTTTAGAATATACGCCCATTGGGAATGTTACTGTTGAAAATACTTCAGTTAATTTCATATTGCGTTCGGCTTTAAATACATCTAAATATGATTTCGTTTGATAGCTATTTACATCAAGACTTTTTTCATCTAACGAAACGTTTGGTGCTACGTAATCATTAAATATTTTTATATCAATGTCGAGACCGTCTTTTGCCGCAACTTCTTTAACCTTCTCAAAAATTTGTTCATGTGGTCCACCTGTTACACCGACAGTAATCTTTTTCTCGTCTAATATTTTTACATCTTTATCTGAATTTGCGCCACATGCGCCTAATAATAGTACTGCTCCACTTACAATGCTCAATAATACTTTCTTCATCTATAATTCCCCCTTAATATACGTTCCAAAATAAAAAGCACCTCTCAAAATAAGAGAGGTGCCGAATAGACGAAATAGGTTCCTCTCTTATCTTCCAAAACGAAAACTCGTTTTGCAGGAATTAGCACCTTAGCTTATACGTTATAAGCTCGGTTGCCGGGCATCATCGGGCCAGTCCCTCCGCCACTCTTGATAAGAGTATGTATATGTAGTTTTTAAATATGGTACTAATAGTAAATCTAACAAAAGGAATTGTCAACTTTATTTTCTGAATATATTTTATTTTAAGATAATCGAAACATTTCCTTTCTTATGGCCCATTTCTACATACGTATGGGCTTCTGCAACTTCTTCTAATCGGTAAGTTCTATCAATAACAGGTTTTAGCTTTTCTGTTTCAACTAGTTGTTTTAGTAGGTTCATATCTTCTTTACTGACCTTTGCCATCATTCCGTTAACAGATACATATTTTCCATTAGGCATTAATGCGTCTGTACAAAGAGACTTTTTATACTTTCCAACTGCATCAAATATAATATCGTAGTGCTCGCCCTGCTTAGTAAAATCTTCTTTCGTATAATCAATTACTTTATCAGCCCCTAAAGATTGCACTAGTTCAAAATTTGAATTACTACAAACAGCTGTAACGGTCGCGCCGAAATATTTAGCAAGTTGTACAGCAGCTGTTCCTACTGATCCAGAGGCGCCGTATATGAGCACTTGTTGCCCTTTTTTTATACGGCCCTTCCTCAGAAAATGCAATGCTGAAGTTCCGCCAAAAGGAATAACGGCAGCTTCTTCATATGTCACATTGGTAGGTTTTAATGCTATTAATCCACTTTCATGCACGCATGTGTATTCGGCATAACCACCAAGGTTTAGTTCTGTTAATGCAAAAACTGGGTCTCCTTTTTTAAATTGAGTTACATCTGTTCCAATTTCTTCGATTTCACCGGATAACTCTACGCCGAGTATAGGTTTTCTCGGTTTTCTAAAACCTAATATGATCCGCATAGGAACCCAAAATAAGAGGGGACTATTAAAGCCACGTATTCTACAATCTCCAGTCGATACACTTGTTGCGCGAATTTTAACTAATACTTCGTTCTTTTTAGGTTTAGGTTTTTCTACATTTTGAAGCTGGAGAACGTTTGGTGGTCCATATTGTGTACAAATAATCGCCTTCATAATAACCTCCTGAAATGAGTTGTTATTATTTACATCATATTTAAGATCTTCATTAAACATGTCGCTATATAGAGAATATAGATTAAAAATTATATAGATTTCATAGGAAAAGAGGTGATATTATTTTGGGAAAGGGGGCGACATTATGAAAAAAATTATTTTTGTTTCAAGTTTAGTACTTGCAATCAGTCTAGGGGTAGGGTGTAGTAATGAGAAAACAGCAAAGACGGATGAACCGAAAAAAGAATCAGTTCAAAAAGAAAAGGAATTAGCAGCGAAGGATGTTTTCAAGAAAACGAACGAAGCTTTTAAAAATGAAGAGCATGTAACGATGACATATGGTGTAGGGGTAAAAGCTGAGGGAACAGAGATGGATATATTAAAGGCTAAGATGCAATTAGAGCCAAAGACAAAGAATTCTCGTTCTGAAATGAATATTTCCGGTACAGATGTTGTAGTGTATACTGTGGATGGTAAAGTTGCTGGTGAGGTAAAAAACCCTAATACAGGAGAAGTTATAACCGTACCAGAGGAGCAATTAAACGCTGGTGGAATGAAAGCGACTCAAGATATTATAGATAAGTTAGAAGTACCAGCAGTAGTTTTAGATAAAATGAAGATGGAGAAAAGCGGAGATAAATATAAACTGAAATTTACATTAAAAGGGCAAGAAACAGAAAGTATGTTAACTAGCATGGATGAAACACAGAAGAAAATGTTACAAGCACAAAATGCGAAGATAGAAGAAGTGGATGCAGAGTATATCATTACAAAAGATTTTAAATATGAATCAGCAAAGATAGACATGATTATGAGTAGTAACGGCAAGGATAAAGCACACATTATTACGAACGCAAAATATACGTCGTACGAAAAGTTTGATCCAATACAATTGCCGGCAGCAAAGTAATAGTTTCGATGAGGGGGGACCTAAAATAAGGTGCCCTCTTTTTTGTATACTTTCTTCATAGGAAAATAGGTACAATATGAAGAGGGAAAACTGTAGAAGAGGAGAGTGTCATTTGAAAAAAAGAAAGATAGCGGTGGTCATTGTGGCTTATACAGTGTTGCTTGCAACATCTGTAAATACATATAAAGAGCAACTAAAGCACCCTATTATGAGCGATGTAGGAAAGTTGCTTCCAACGAAAATTAAACGTGTTGAACATGCTGAGGATGAACGTTCATTAAAACAGGTAGTGAAAGATGCAAATACTTCCGGAGAGAAAATTTCTATTGCAGGTATGCAACATAGCCAAGGCGGACAGACGTACTATCCGAACGGTACGATGCTTGATATGAAAGAGTATAATAAAATATTAGCATTCGATCCAGAGAAGAAGCGGATTACAGTTCAAAGTGGTGTCACGTGGAATGATATCCAGAAGAAAATTAATCCATACGGTCTTGCAGTTCAAGTGATGCAATCTCAAAACATTTTTACTGTTGGTGGTTCATTAAGTGTAAATGTACATGGGCGTGATATTCGTCATGAAGCATTGATTGATACAGTAGAGTCATTCAGATTGTTAATGGCAGATGGCACGGTACGTAATATAAGTAGAGAAGAAAATGCAGAGTTATTTCCATATGTCATAGGTGGTTACGGGTTATTTGGTGTCATTTTAGATGTGACATTAAAGCTAACTGATGATGAATTATATGAAATGCATACGAGAATGATAGACTATAAAGAATACACGTCTTACTTCAAAGAGAAAGTGAAAAAAGATGAAAATGTTCGTATGCACTTAGCACGTATTTCTGTTGCTCCAAACTCATTTTTAAAAGAGATGTATGTGACGGATTATGCATTGGCACAAAATCAAAATATGAGAGAAGAGTACAGTGAATTAAAAGAAGAAAATATTATAGCTGCGCCGAAATTTTTGCTTGGATTATCACGTTATAGTGATTGGGGAAAGAATACATTTTGGGATATACAAAGAAGTTATTTTGAACGTACAGATGGACAGTTTGAGACGCGAAATAATGTTATGAGATCAGATAGTGCTTTTATGGAATATGAAAATCCGAACCTTACAGAAGTGCTACAAGAATACTTTGTGCCTATAGATTCCTTCACGGAATATATAGATGATTTACGTGCCGTATTAAGTGAAGAAGAACTGAACTTGCTCAATATTACGATTCGTTACGTGGAAAAGAATGAAAATGCAGTTTTATCCTATGCAAAAGATGATATGTTTGCACTGGTGCTTTTAATTAACCAAGGACGCTCCGAGAGTGAGGTGAAGAAAACAGAGGATGTCATTCGGAAGATGATTGATGTTACTTTAAAACATAGCGGTAGTTATTATTTACCGTATTATTCTTATCCAACGAAAGAACAGCTAAAGAAAGCATATCCTCGTATAGAAGAATTTCTTCAGAAGAAGAAGGAAGTGGATCCAGAAGAGAGATTTGTGAATTTATTTTATAGGGAGTATACGAAATGACATATAGAAGATTTGTAGCCTCACAAAGCATCATTATGATGGCAGGAAGTATGGTATTTCCTTTTTACATTCTATTGCTTCGGAATGTTGGAAATAGCTTCTCACAGTTTGGGTGGGCTTATGGCTTATTTGCTTTAACTTCAGCACTTGTATATCCGTTAGTAGGGAAGGCGTCTGATAGAGTAGGTGATCGAAAATTATTAATACTATACGCTTGGTCCATGGCGATATTAATGCTTTGTTTTCCAATTGCCACGGAAGTCTGGCATGTGTATATTCTTCAAGTTGTAATGGGAGTTTTAGGTGCTGTGCAGCGTAATACGGAGAAAACGTCATTAGCACGAAAGGTTGTGCAGGAAAAGGCTGGTTATGAGATTGGAAAATACCATGTGTGGACATCAATTGGAGGCGCAGTAGCGGTTATTGTAACGGGGTATTTAGTAGATTTCTTTACGATTGGTACGATTTTTTATATTGCATCTATCTTATATGTAGTAAGTGGAGTTGTATTAAGTAGTAAAAAAATATAACCATTCCTATTTTTACCTAAATACCCTTTGTTTGTTATACTAAAGGGGAAGACAAAAGAAAAGGGGACATTGCCTTTGATGAAATTTTTAGTTTTAGCTATTCTCACTTTGTTTTTGATTCCATGGACAAGAAGCGGTAGTAAACTTCGAGCAGTGGATAAGAAGGGGGATGAGAAGGTTGTAAAGGGTAAGAAATCATCCATTTTAGTTATTCCTGTTTTATTTTGGATAGGTATTGTAATCTATGAATATTTTTGGCTAATTGATGATCGAGCAGATTCGATTCTTACTCATTATTCTGTTGCAGTAGCAATTTTAATTGGGCTTGTTTTATTTTCACAAGATCAGATAGGGAAATTAGAAGGTACATTAAAAGGGCTTCTAATGTTTGTTTTACTTGCAAGTTACGGCTATTTTGGTTATTTGCACGATATAGTAATTACGCAAAAGAAATATGATTCTGTTGTTAAGGTAGAAAAAGATATTTCAGAGCCATTTACTGAAAATGATCAACCGTTTACAGTGCCACCAAAGACTGCAGAAAATAAGATGAAAAAAGTATTTGGGGATATTCCGAAAGTAGCATATTTTGAGCTAGGTGAATTAACGCCACAAATGGTAAATGGTGAGGCTTTATATGTAGCGCCAATTGAAGTTTCAGGCTTCTTTAAAGCTCGAAAAGCTGAGACGATTCCAGGTTATGTAACGATGTCAGGTACGAATCCTGACGCAGAGGCGAAACTGCACCTCGGTTATAAGATGAAATATGTGCCGAGTATGTTTTTCGGGAATAAATTAGAGCGTGTTGTACGAAAAGCAGAACCAAATTTAATCTTTAAAGGGAAACCTAAATTTGAAGTTGATGATAAAGGGAAACCGTATTATACAATGACGTATGGTGAATTTATTTCAGGGAGATCTGGATTTGAGGTAGAGGGTGTTGTTGTAGTAGATGCACAAACAGGTGAAGTGAAAAGATATGATAAAGGAAAGGCACCTAAATTTGTTGATGGTGTATTGAATCATGAGACCGCATCTACGCTAAATACGTATTTCGGTAAATATATTCACGGATTTTGGAATACAAAATTCTCGCAAACTGATATGAAGATTCCTACTGAGTGGGGGACGAAAGAAGGAGTGACACCAATCTTTGGTAAGGATGGAACGCTATATTACTTTACTGATTTCACCTCTCCAAAAGAAGGAGTAGATTCTGCGTTAGGTTATTCACTTATTGATGCACGTACAGGTAAGTTGTATTACTATAACGGAAAAGAAGTAAAGGGAATTATGGATGGTTCAGCTGCTTCAGAAGTGGTGGATAATTCCTTTAAAAGAGAGAAATGGCATGGAACGATGCCGGTTATTTATAACGTGTACGGTAAACCTTCTTGGATTGTACCTGTTATTGATGACGGGGGATTAGTACGTGCTCATACTGTCATCTATGCTTCTAATGCAAAAATATTTGCAACAGGTTCGACGCAAAAAGAAGCTCTTGAGAATTATAAAAATGCGCTAAGCGGGAGTGGAGATTCATTTAGGCCAACTTCGAGTGGAAAAGAAGCGCAAAAAGAAGGTATTGTACAGCGAGTATATAAAGAAAAATCAGGTGAAAATACAATTGTGTACGTACTGTTAGAAAATGAACAAAAAGTATTTATGATACCTGCGAAAAAATTCCCATATGCTATGTTTACAGAAGTGGGAGATCCAATTCAAATCACATACCTAGATACAGGAGAGGCGATGTCTTCCGTATCTAAATTTACAAATAGCAACTTGAAAAAGTAAAGCGATAGAATTTCTATCGCTTTTTTTACATTATGACAGAGGAAAATGCGCTATACTTGACGTATGTTTATGTTGTAACTATAATTGTTACGATTCAGTATGTATACGAAAGGGTGAATGGAAAAAGTGAATGAAGTTAATCACGAAATATATAAACCTGTAAAGATGAACAGGTTATGGATGATTCTTGTATTAGGAACACTTACGGCGATTGGGCCGTTATCTATTGATATGTATTTGCCTTCGTTACCGAAATTAACGGATGATTTACAAACGGGTGCATCCCTTGCGCAGCTTACGTTGACAGCATGTTTACTTGGGCTTTCAGTAGGACAATTATTTGTCGGTTCAATTAGTGATATTTACGGAAGGCGCAAACCTCTTATTATTGCTCTTATTATTTATGTTGCTTCTTCATTACTTTGTGCTGTAGCACCGTCTATTTGGACTTTAGTGCTTTTACGTTTCTTACAAGGCGCTTCGGGCTCTGCTGGTATCGTTATATCCCGTGCAATGGTAAGAGATATGTACTCAGGTTCTGAAATGACGAAGTTTTTCTCACTACTTATGTTAGTAAACGGAGCAGCACCTATTTTGGCCCCGATTATCGGGGGGCAATTATTACAGTTTACAACGTGGCGTGGTGTTTTTATCGTTCTTGGAGCAATTAGTGTATTTATGTTAATCTCGGCTACTTTCGTATTACGTGAAACATTACCTCCTGAAGAAAGAGAGACAGGTGGTTTGTCAGGAACATTGGCGACATACGGAAAGCTTCTGAAAGATCGCTTGTTTATGGGATATGCATTGTCACAAGGATTAGTAACAGCGGCAATGTTTGCCTACATTTCGGGATCACCATTTGTGTTGCAAAATATATACGGGGCATCACCACAGCAGTTTAGTTTATTCTTTGCGATTAACGGTATCGGTATTATTATTGCCAGCCAAGTTACTGGTCGTTTAGCAGGAAAAGTGAATGAGAAAACATTATTTGTTTCCGGTATTATTATCGCCGCTGTTGGTGGCTTATCTCTACTACTTACAATCGTATTAGGAATAGGTTTCATTGGTGTTTTATGCTCGTTATTCCTTGTTGTATCAAGTGTTGGGGTTGTATCGACAACCGGCTTCTCGTTAGCAATGAGAAATCAAAAACAAGCGGCAGGAACAGCATCAGCTTTACTAGGCTTATTACAGTTTATTTCAGGGGCACTTGTTGCACCATTAGTAGGTATTGGTGGAAGTAATACGGCATTGCCGATGGGTATTGTTATTGCGCTTTGTGAAGTGGGAGCCGTGTTATGTTACCTATTTATGGCGAAACGAAGTGAAAAACAATTTGATTTGCAAAAAGGGTCAAATATAGAAGTATAGAAAAGTAAAAAGCGATGACACTTTGTCATTGCTTTTTATTTTAGGGTTATAAATCCGATTATTCTGTAATTTTATTGTTTTCAGTTTATTATTTACTTATAATGGATATTGGGCCTGTCTTATATTCTCTAAAGAGTATAGGATGGTACAGATAATAGAATGGTATCAATAATAGGGGAGGAATATTTTTTATGTTTAAAAAGGTAAGTGCAATAACTCTTGTATCACTTTTAGCTTTATCTCCTGTTGTAGCGTTAGCGGCACCGGAAGGTAATAATGTGAAACAAGGAAATGTGGAAAAAGTAGATAAGGAAGCTGGAACTGAGAATAAAGATGCGAAATTAAAAGAATTAGAACAAAAGAAAGATCAGAATCAAGGAAATAAAGAAGTTTCTAAAGAAATAGGGCAGACAATAAAGCCGGAAGAAAAGAAAGAAATAAAAGAACCAAAACCTAATGTAGAAAAGAAACTGGAACTAGTAGAAGAAAATAAACAAGAGCAAAAGAAAGAGAATGTAGGACCAAAAAATGTAACACCTGCAAAACCGGTAACACCGTCAGAGCCGGTGACTAATAAACCGTTAGCGCCATCTTCTTCAAAAGTAGATGAAGAGGAGGCAATAGATGTATCTAATTTTAGTGGGAATGTAGTAGGGAAAGCGAAATGGAATTCTAAAGAAAATCATTATGTATTAGATATAACAGTATCTGTAACAAATAATTCTAAGGAAAAAGCAAGTGATCTTTATCTAGGTATAGCTATACCAAAGGGATTAGATGGAGATTTTAAAAATGTCCATGGAGTAGAACTTGAGGACGGTTCTGAGGCGATTGCAATTCAATTGCCAGAAATGGATGCAGGCAAAACAGTTACAAAAAATATTAAGATTCCTGTTCTTGGCAATGTAGCAGGTGAAAAAGTAAGTAAAGATATTGAATTATATTTAATTGATCATACGAATAATGAATATGAGCCGCTTGGAAAAATTACAGGAAGTGCCAATATTGACTTCTCAGAAATGAACAAAGATATACGTTTTGATGGGAAAGTAAAGGCAACAACATGTGTACCAAATTTAAAGGAAAATCAATTTACGCTAGATTTCTTATTAACAACTCAGAATTTAACAATTGAGGAATTAAAGGGATTTGATGTGGAAATTGATGTTCCAAAAGATATTAAATTAACAATTCCTGATTATTATAAGCAAGCGGAAATTCCTGATTATTTAAAAGATGCTTCTTTACAAGAAGGGCTTCATGAAGGGGCAATGAATCTAGATATTAAATGGAACGGAAATACAGCGACAATCCCAGTACAAGCAATGATAGCAGGAGAAGGATCTGTATTGTACTTCCAAATTGTTGGTGAAACAGTTAAAGATTTAAAAGATCTAAAAGTTACGTTTACTGCAAAACGTGGAGATCAAACTGTAAAGAAACAAGTAGCGATTGAAAAAATAGAAAATAAAGACTGTAAAAAACAAGATGATAAAAATACGGCAGGAAATAATAATGGTGAGGGGAAAGGAACTGGAAATAATACATCTAATACAAAAGGAACAAATTCAAATCAAGTAGTTAATAAACCGAACCAAGTTACACCGACACCAGTTACGCCAACAAAAGTAACTCCAACACCAGTAAAAGTGAGTGATAAAGTATCTTTACCAAAAACCGGTGCTTCACAAACTGATAATTTACTTACATTAGTGGGTGTTGTTATGCTGGCGGGAAGTGTTCTCGTATATAAGCGTAGTCGTATGAATGTGAATAAATAAAAAAACGGTAAAGATACATAGTAAATTTTCCGTTTGAAAAGACCTGGTAAAGTTATTACCAGGTCTTTTTATTATGCTTACAGTTTTTGTAATGTGGTGTAGTAAGGTGATGCAAAAGTTATTTGCATAAAGTGACGATACTGTGACAAAAATGTTGGTATGTATATTAAGATATCGTCTTAAGTGTAAAAAGTAGGGCGTTCTCGGTATAATAACAAGTGGAGATAAAAGAAACTATAATTAGTAGTAGCTGTAGATAAAAGGAGAATTCGAGATGAAGAAGGTTTTGGGTATTGCTGTAATGGGAAGTATGATCCTTCTAGCAGGATGTAATGGAAATAAAGATACGAAAGAACCGAAAGAAAAGGTAGAGCAATCTACAGAACAAACAGAAGAAATGAAAGAATACAGCGCAGTACATGAAAAATATGATATAAAAATGAATAAAGAAATCAATAAAGCACTGCAGTTATTTGAAGTGGCAAAGGAAAAGGGCGGTAAGGAAATAACGAATGCTGCATATAAAGAAGATGTGCAAAAAGTAACAACGAGCATGTTAGAAGATATTGATAATATACGTAAAGAAATTCATGTTCCGAAGTCGAAAGAGCAAGAACATGAGGTATATGTTGGTTTCTTGAATGAATCGGAACAAGCGATGAAAAAATTACAGAAGTTAGCTAAAGAAGAAGATTCATCATTAATTCGTGATATAGAAATTAATTTTGCAACAGCATCGACATACTATAAACGTTTTCAAACAGAAACGAAAAAATAACCTTGCACATGCAAGGTTATTTTTTCCTCTTACTACCGCCTACTTCTTTATTTTATTTCTCGTTTATATTCTTTTTTCGTTCCGTCAGAGAAGACAACTTCTAAATCGAATTTTTGATAGTCTTTATCAAGTTTGAACACATTTACTACTTGATCGATTACTTCTTGGTCAGGAGTATCTTTATCAAATTTTAATTCTTGTAGAAGTGGGCTTAATTTTGTAATAGCCTCGTCACCTGTCAACTTCGCATTTGATTTATGGTCTTCAAGTTTTGCTTCCATTTTCTTATCAGCTGCTACATTTTTGTAATCAGCTTCGTAGTCTTTCTTCGTATCTTGATAGTCTGCATCCAAACTAAATTCATTAAAGTTAAGTTTTAAATCTGCAGGAGCTTCATTTTTTGCTTCTTCAGTCGTCTTTTTATTAGAAGTTGCATCTTCTTTTGCAGGAGCTTTACATCCTGTTAATGCAGGTACTAGCATAAGAGCTAATAAAATTGATAGTAAAATTCTCATTATAAATTCCTCCTTATGTACATTTGTTCTATACAAGTTTTTCCCAAAATCATGTAATTATGTATGTGTTGAAAATAAATTATTATCTTATAGTCACAAGGGTTAATCCGCAATTTAAATCAAAAATAATTTGTATGTATATGGTAAATTGAAGTTGTGAGGAGGTACTAACATGCATGAAGAATATAAAGAGATAATAAAAAAGGCAATTGAATATATAGAGGATCACTTACATGAGGAGCTTACAACAGAAGGGGTGGCATCTCGCAGTGCAGTATCGATGTACCACTTTCATCGTATTTTTCAAAGGTATATTGGGATGAGTGTAACGGATTATATTCGAAAGAGAAGATTAACTCATGCTGCACAGGCTTTAGTATCGACTGAAAGAGCTGTTATTGATATTGCAGTGCAATACGGTTTTTCCTCACAAGAGGCATTTACTAGAGCTTTTAAAAAAATGTTTCAATTGCCACCAAAGAAATATCGAAAGTACTTCCAGTCATTTTATATAGAAAGAGAGGGTGTTTCAATGCAAAAAGGTATACCGAAAGGATGGATCTTAAGTGGAAGTCATCCTGCTGAATATGAGATGGGTTTAGATTATGAAGTTGTTCATCAAGGAAAAGTATCTGCATACATAAAAGCAAAAGAGAATGTTACGCACGGAGGATTTTCAACATTAATGCAAATGTTCCGAGCGGATAAATATGTAGGAAAGAGATTACGTTTAACAGCATTTATTAAGAGTGAGAATGTAAAAGATTGGGCAGGATTGTGGATGAGAGTAGATGGAAAACATACAGAGCCGATTGCTATGGATAACATGCAAAATCGTCCAATTAAAAATACGAATAACTGGCAATCGTACTCGGTTGTACTAGATATAAAAGAAGAAGCACTTGGTATTGCATTTGGTGTTTTATTATCAGGAGAAGGTTGTGTCTGGCTAGATAGTATTCGATTTGATGAGGTGGATGAAAAAATTCCTGTAACGGATTTGGCAGAAAGCTTTTATGAAACTCTTCTAGGAGAGCCAGTGAACCTACAGTTTGAAGAAATGGAAAAAGAATGAGGTAAGGAGAAAATGTATGCTCAAATATGTAAAACTAATAAGTATTAGTTTAGTAGCTTCATCTTGTATTATGGGAATTAACTATTTAATTAGCTATCTTTGGTCAGGGCATATACCTTCTTTAACGTGGAAAACATATTTGATGTTTGCATTTATATTTATGATGAGTTTTAGTTCAATCCAAAAAGATGGGAAAGAGGATTATTGACCGCAACATGTGTAGCGAATGGCTATTATAAAATAATATTCGTCGGAGTTAATTTAGAGAAAATATTATCTTATTATTGTTTATTAGACTAGTTACACAATTGGTAGTGGGGCTCACTATAGGTATAAAAGAAATGATAAAGGGAAGAGACCCTGTAATTAATGAAGTATACAGTAAAAAAGGTATCCTTTAATTGGATACCTTTTCATGGTACTTATTATTTTGCAACTTCTGTCCACTTGTAGTTAAATTCACCGCCGAAGTCAGTTGTTACAAGTCCTTTAATGAAAGAGCGTTGTAAGTAAGAGCGACCTTGTTGGTACAAAGGAGCGACAGCGCCATCTTGTAATAAGATTTTTTCAGCTTGTTTCATTGCTTCCCAGCGCGCCTTTTCATCGCCAGCTAAATCTGTTTTCACTTTATGAATTAGCTCGTCGTACTCTTTGTTAGAGTATTTATCAAAGTTATAAGCACTATCTGTTGTGAATAAATCTAAGAATGTAATAGGATCAGCGAAGTCAGGGCCCCAGCCATCAATTCCGATTTCATAATCACCACTTAATAATAATTTCAACTGTTGTTTACGTGGTTGTGGTTTTAAATTCACTGTTAATCCATCTAGATTCTTTTCCAGTTCACCTTTTAAATATTCGCCAGTCTTTTTAGCTAAAGCATTATCACTTGTTAATAGTTCAAGTGTTACTTTGTCAGTACCAAGTTCTTGCTTCGCTTTTTTCCAGTTTTCTTTCGCCGATTTCACATCATCTTTGACTAGGTTTCCGTTTTCTTTGCGGAAGTCAGTGCCCTCTGGGCTCTTTGCAAATTTCGCAGGAACCATTCCTTCAGCTGGAACAGCACCGTTATTTAAAATTGTTTCTACGTATGCTTTTTTATTCATTGCGCCGTTAATAGCAAGGCGTGCATGTTGATTTTTTAATACTTCATTTTTTTGATTGAGTCGTAAAAATTGAATGCCGACTTCAGCACGTTCTTTGAAGTTTGGATCGCCCTTATATTTATCAACAAACTCCGCAGTTAAAGCAACACGGTCAATTTGTCCTGAATCATATAAGTTAACTTCTGTAGACTTATCTTTAACGACATTGAAGTTGATTTCTTCTAATTTTACTGTTTTAGCATCCCAATAGTTAGGATTCTTCTTTAATTGGAAGCCTTGTTCGTGCTTCCAGTTATCTAATGTGAAAGCACCGTTGTAGATTAAATGATTTGTTTCTAAACCGTATTTATCACCTTGCGATTTTAAGTAATCTTCATTAATTGGTAAGAATGTTGCAAATGTCGTTAAGCTTAAGAAGTAGGGAACAGGACGGTCTAGTTGTACTTCTAAAGTTTTGTCATCAAGGGCTTTGACACCTAATTGATCAAGTGGTAATTGTTTTTGATTTATTTGTTTTGCATTCTTTATATCGAAGAATAAGAATGCGTATTCGGCAGCTGTTTCAGGATTTACGGCACGTTGCCAAGCGAAGGCGAAGTCTTTTGCTGTAACAGGAGTACCGTTTGACCATTTCGAATCACGAAGATGGAATGTATATTTTGTTTTATCAGGACTAACGTCAACCGACTCAGCGACACCAGGAATTGGTTTATTATCTTCGCCCATTGCATATAAACCTTCAAAAACATTTCGCATTACGTTCATGGATTCCCCATCCGTTGCTTTTGCAACATCCATTGTTGGAATTTCTGAAGCAAATGATAAGTTAATTGCTTGTTTATCAGGTGCTTTATCGTTTGCTTTTGCTCCGCTTGCATTATTTTTATTTCCCCCACAAGCAGTTAGTAGTAGACTTGCCCCTAAAACAGATGCAACAACAGGTACAACTTTTTTCTTCATTGTTCGTTCCTCCCTAAATGTGTTGTTCATAACGTCATAATGTCCATGTCTTGAAGTAGCTATAGAAAGAGATAAAACCTAGTATAAATATTTGTTTATAGGTAATCATGTGTTCTATATGTATATACATGTTGAACTATAATGTATCGTTATATGTTTCAACGTAGTAGACATTATATTTTGATGGTTAAATATTTCGTTTCTTTGATTATTTAGAATATTAACACCAGAAAGAACTATATGTCAATAATAAAAACAAAGTGTTAATTTCTTGGAATAATATATTAAAAAAGTAGATTCACTCATATTAAGGAATCTACTTTTAATATATTTTTCCAAAAAAACAATGGGGTTGGTGGAAATACGATATTTAAAGTTGCATTTTATCCCGCATTAATGGGCAGTAAGATCCCCACCTCAAAATTCAGTGAAAGCAAAGAAGTTAGGTGGGGGCTGATTAAAGTTTCACTTTATTTTTCAATTTTTGCCCATTTGAAGTTTAATTGACCTGCAAAGTCTACTTGTACAATGCCTTTCACATAAGATTTCTCTAAATAAGATTCGCCCTTTTGGTAAAGAGGAGCAATAACAGAGTCTTTGAATAATATTTTCTCTGAAGCTAGTAATGCATCAAAGCGGGCTTTTTCATCACCAGCTAAAGTAGTTTTCACTTTTTCAATTGTTTCGTCGAACTCTTTATTAGAGTAATGATCTAAGTTGTAAGGGTTATTCGTTGTAAACAATTCAAGGAATGTAATTGGGTCAGCAAAGTCAGGGCTCCAACCATCAATTCCGATTTCATAGTCACCCTTTAATAAGAGTGAAACTTGTTGTTTACGTGGTTGCGGTTTTATATTTACTGTTAAGCCCTCTAAATTCTTTTCTAATTGTCCTTTTAGGAACTCACCAGTTTTCTTCTCAAGGTCACCGTCACTTATTAATAATTCTAATGTTATCTTTTCAGAACCTAGTTCTTTTTTTGCTTTTTTCCATAATTTTTGTGCAGATTTCGTATCGACTTTTGTTAAATCGCCGTTTGTAGTACGGAAGTCTTTTCCATCAGGACCTTTTGCAAAGTTTTTTGGAACGAGACCAAAGATTGGTGTAGAGCCATCATTTAATAACGTATTTACAAAGGACTTTCGATCAATCGTTTGATCAATTGCTTGGCGTGCAGAAACGTTTTGAAGTACTTTGTTTTGTTGATTCATACGTAAAAATTGTACGCCTACGTTCGGACGTTCTTTAAAATTAGCATCTTTTTTATATTTATCAACGAAGTCAGATGTTAGTTTTATACGGTCTAATTGTTTAGATTCGAATAAATTTACTTCTGTTGATTTTTCTTTTACGATGTTGAAATTGATTTCTTCGATCTTGACAGTATCTTTATCCCAGTAGGTAGGGTTTTTCTTAAATTTAAAGCTTTGTTCATGCTTCCAATCACTTAGTGTAAAAGCTCCGTTATACAAAATTGTATTATCTTCTAAAGCATACTTATCACCTTGTGCTTTAAAGAATTCCTCATTAATTGGTAGAAATGTTGGGAACGCCGTTAAGCTAATAAAGTACGGAACAGGACGCTCTAATTCTACCTCAAACGTATGGTCATCAACTGCTTTTACACCAAGTTGATCGGCTGGAAGCTCTTTGTTGTTAATTTGTTTTGCATTTTTAATATCAAAGAATAAAAATGCATATTCAGAGGCTGTTGCTGGATCAACAGCTCTTTGCCAGGCGAAGACGAAATCTTTCGCTGTAACAGGAGTACCGTTTGACCATTTTGAATCTCGTAAATGGAATGTGTACTTCGTTTTATCGCCACTTACTTCATGGGATTTTGCAACGCCAGGGACAGGTTTGTTACCTTCACCAAGATTATACAAACCTTCAAATACGTTTCTCATTACTTGACCGGAATCAGTATCTGTAGCACGAGCTGTATCCATTGTTCGTATTTCAGAAGGTGAAGATAAGTTTAAAACCTGTTTACTAGATGCCTCGTCTTTTGCATTTGCTCCGCTAGCTTCGTTTTTATAACTACCGCAACCAGTTAATAAAATACTTACTCCTACAACTGATGCGATACCGGGTACAAACTTCTTTTTCATTTGATTTTCCTCCTAAATAATTAAGTTTGGATGATGATGAGGGAAATGAAAAATAAAAAAATCCCTCTTTTCTGATTGAGAAAGAGGGATTTTCACATACAAGTTATGTACCCGTATATAAACGAAGTCCCTCATTCTATCTTTCAAGCATAAAGCTTGCAGGAAGTGGCACAGTATTCAAAATGAACCTGCTGCCGAGGTTTCAAAGGGCCAGTCCCTCCACCTCTCTTGATACAATGAGTAAACGAATGAATTTTATTAATTTTTTTGTTTCTTTGATAATTCAAAATCTTACACCTTGGATAATGAAGTGTCAATCAAATGAAACATAGTTTAAATTTTCAGTTTTTTTAAAGTGAAAAAAACCACTGCACATGGCAGTGGTTTTTCTGCTAGAAGTTAAAGTTATCTGGATCTGGACCAACGCGATGATTTTCATTCAAAGCTTGAATTGCTTTCATATCATCCGAGCTTAATTCAAAATCAAAGATGTTTGCATTTTCAATAATGCGGTGCTCTTTAATTGATTTAGGAATCGTTACAACTTCATTTTGTAAATCCCAGCGTAAAATAACTTGTGCAGTTGATTTACTATATTTTGTCGCAATTTCTTGTAATATTGGATGATCCAGTAGTTGCCCTTGCATTAATGGTGACCAAGCCTCGAGCTGGATGTTATGTTCTTTACAGAAAGCATGTAATTCTTCTTGTGCTAAACGAGGGTGGTATTCCACTTGGTTGACCATTGGCTTAATTTCAGCAATTTCAAATACGTCTTGTAAGTGGTGAATGTGGAAATTACTCACACCGATAGCACGAACACGACCATCTTTATAAAGCTTTTCTAACGCTTTCCATGATTCAGTATATTTCTCTTTTACAGGCCAATGTACTAAATATAAATCTAAATATTCTAGGCCTAATTTCTCTAATGTAGTTTCAAATGCTTGAAGTGTTGTTTCATAACCTTGATCGCTATTCCATACTTTTGAAGTGATAAATAGCTCTTCACGAGGAATACCAGATTCGCGAATTGCTTGACCAACGCCTTCTTCATTTTGATAGATTGCTGCAGTATCGATGCTGCGGTATCCGTTTTTAATAGCTGCTTTTACAGAATCAATTACTTCTGATCCGTCCTCTACTTTAAACACACCTAAACCGAACCAAGGCATTTTTACACCATTATGTAATGTTGTATAGTCTTTTAAACTTGTTAAATTCATATTATTTCCCCCTAGCTTTTTTATTTGTTGCTTCAACTGCTTGTTGAATGACTTCTGAAAAATTATTTTCATATAGAACTTTTAAGCCTTCAGCAGTTGAACCTCCTGGTGTTGTTACTTGTTCTCGGAGCATAGCTGGATCTTCGTTTTGTTGGAGCATAGCGGCAGAACCAGCAATCATTTGAATGACAAGGTGGTTTGCCGTTTTCTCATCAATTCCATAGTTTTTCGTCGCTTCAATTAAACCTTCAGCAAAGTGATAGAGAAAAGCAGGTGCACTACCAGTAATGGCGGTAAGTTGATGAACTTCCTCTTCAGTACAAAACTGTGAGGTACCAATACCTTTTAAAAGGAGTTGTAGCGTTTCTTGATGCGTTTCACCTACGGAATGTCCCGTCGTATATAAGGAGATGGACTTTCCGATTTCGGCAGCTGTATTTGGCATAATCCAGGCAACAGGTGTCCCTTGAGGAAGCCGTTTTTCTAAATAAGATGGTCCAATTCCGGCAGCAATGGTCACAACGAATTGCTCAGTTAGAAGAGGAGATAACTCCTGTAATAACTGTTCATGTGCAGCTGGTGGCACTGCTAAAACAATCGTATCAACGGATGTAATATGCTGCTTCCAGTCTGTAGTGATGGACACATTATATCGCCCTTGTAATTGTTCTAGTTTTTCTATGTTGCTTCGGTTGGAAACGATAATTTCTTCGATATATTCTTTACTCGTTTTAAGTAACCCGGAGAAGATAGCTTCTGCCATACGACCGGCACCAATAAATAAAATTCGATGTTTAGTAAGCATATCCTTTATTCCCTTCTAGTAGAGATATGTTATAAAAAACGATACCATTTTTAAGAGAATTTTGTAAAAAGAAAAGACTTACCGTATATGGGATAGATAATGAGGGGGTTTTTGAATAAGGGAATTCATGATAAAAATAAGAGGAGTTCCTTATACTGGTGATATGGAATTTATTAAACATCTGGGGAGAGATAAATATGGTTAGAAGTCCACTTTTTTTACTCATTTCTAGTATTATTTGCGTATTGGTTGGATTTTACATTCAATCGAGTTATATTGAAATTTTCGCATCGGTTATGGGGATTGTTAATGTTTGGTTATTAGCAAGAGAAAAAGTATCCAACTTTTTATTTGGTATGATTACCGTTACGTTATTTCTGTATATTTTCATTATACAAGATTTATATGCAATGGCAGTATTAGCAGTCTTTCAATTTATATTTAATGTATATGGTTGGTATTATTGGATTGCACGTAGTGGGGAAGAAGAGGTAAAAGCAACTATTCGTTTAGATTTAAAGGGGTGGACCTTTTATATAATTTTTATTTTAGTTGCTTGGGTTGGTTGGGGCTATTATCAAGTCCGTTATTTAGAATCAACAAGTCCATATTTAGACGCTTTAAATGCTGTATTAGGATTAGTAGCTCAATTTATGCTAAGTCGAAAAATCTTAGAGAACTGGCATTTATGGATTTTGTATAACGTAGTTAGCATTGTAATTTATATTTCCACTGGTTTATATGTCATGCTAATACTAGCTGTTATTAATCTCTTTATATGTGTAGCTGGTTTGCTAGAGTGGAAGAAGAACTATAAAGGACAAGTGCGTGTAAATAATTATATTTAGAAAATAATTAAAATCGAAAAAACCCCTGGGACACATATGCCTCAGGGGTTTTTAATAGAATATAAGTTTATGCTTTTGTTAGACCAAGTAATACAGCGCCGCCGATAATTAAAACACTACCTAGTGCAATAAAGATCAATTGACGTTTTGTTTTCTTTTCACCTAAGAAGACAATCGCACCGAATGTTGAGATAACGATTCCAGTTTGAGATAATGGGAAGCTTGTCGCTACTCCGACACGTGGTAATGAAAGAAGTAAGAATAAGTTTCCTGTTCCCCAAAGTAAACCAGATAAAGCATTACGAATTGCATATTTGTTAAATGGCTTATGTTTAGATGTCAGTACAACCGCACCGACAAACATACCAACTGCTTGTGGTAAAATAGCAGACCAACCATCAATGTTATACCAACGAATAATAATTACATATACAAGATAGCCGAAAGTAGAAACAATTAAAGTAAGAAGTCCTTTTTTCAATTGTCCTGGTGGCTGTGCATTTTCTTTATCATCTAATGATGTGAATACAACGCCAACTACGATTAATAGGATTGCAATCGTTCCCATAATGATCGTTGTTGTAGTAGTCCACTCGCGGAAAGCGATAACTCCAAAGATAGAAGTTGCAACAAGTTGCATACCAGTAGAAATCGTTACAGTAGTAGAAACACCTAACTTTTCAACTGTTTTTAATTGGTTTACTTGTCCTAAAGCCCAGAATAAACCTGAAATAAAACCAACAATCAAGATTGTCATTGTTAAAGCTGGTTGAGTAAATACATACATAACTGTTGCGAAGAATAGAGCACCGATTGTCATACCTACCGTTTGGCTATATGCACCACCGCCCATTTTTACGCTTACTAATAAGATGTTTCCCCATGCAATTGCAGGAAGAAGCGCTAATAAAATGTCCATTACAAGACTCCCTTCGGTTTGCTATACCAATATAATTACATATCGTTCTAACGATCGGTAATGCCCCACTAATAGAGTAGAAGATTACCGATCGCTAAAACAGGATGAAGAATTCACGATATAAATGCGTTTTCATTTCTTCATTTTTTCAAACACCTCCATATAATAACAGGAAATTGCCTATTTTAGAAAGTAAATTCAAATAGAATGTATATTTAAATAAAAGGTAAAATTCAGTCACTTTATATAGTATTTTTTATTTCCTAAGAAATAAAAAAGCAGCTTTTGTCGAAAGCTGCTTTAAGAATTAGTAATTCTTTTATTAATGAGCTGAATACATAGGAGAAATATGAGTGACATACTGATAGTGATAATTACAAGTGTCCAAGCGAGTTGCATATTACTTGCATCAATGGCCATATAAATTGCTGTTGGGATTGTCTGTGTTTTGCCAGGAATATTCCCAGCAAACATGAGTGTAGCACCAAATTCTCCTAGTGCACGAACAAAGCTTAAGATCATACCGCTTAGTAATGCAGGAAATGCAAGCGGTAGTGTAACGTGTAGAAAAACTTGATATTCACTGGCGCCGAGATCGCGAGCGCCCTCTTCAATTTGTACATTTGCGATCGAAAATCCTGTTTTTGCTGATTGATACATGAGCGGAAATGCGACAACTGTAGAAGCAATGATAGCAGCAGTAGATGTGAACATAATGGACTGCTGAAATACCGATTCTATCCACTTTCCAATGGGGCTGTTATTTCCAAAAATAATAATGAGAAAAAAGCCGATTACAGTTGGTGGAAGTACCATTGGTAATAAGAAAATAGTTTCTAGTATTACTTTATATCTCCATGAGGAGCGTGCTAGTGACCGACCGATAATCGTTCCTAAAATTGTGACGATAATGGTGGCGTATGCAGCTACTCGTAAAGATAAAAAGACAGGTGACAAAATATCATCAAAGCTCATGGCAATTATGATAGGACTGTAAATCCATATTTCTTAAAGATAGATTGTGCATCTTTTGACTGCAAATATTCATAAAATGAAGTCGCCTCTTTCTTATGCTTCGATTCTTTTATAACGCCTAAAGGATAGTGGATTGGTTCATGAGAAGTAGCTGCTGCCGTCTCGCCAATTTTTACTTTGTCTGAAATGAGAGCATCTGTTTTGTATACAATACCAGCATCGACATTACCTGTTTCTACATATGTTAACACTTGGCGAACATCTTTTGTAAATACGATTTTATTTTGAATGTCATTCCAAAGATTTTCATGTGTGAGAGAAGCTTTTGCATATTTCCCAGCGGGTACAGATTCAGGTGTACCAAGTGCGATTTTTTTGATTTTCTCATCTTTTAAATCTTGAATTTTTGTAAGAGAGCTATCTTTTGGGACGACTAGAACTAGTTCATTTCCAAGAAGGTTTTTTCCTTCTTTTTCATTAATGAATCCTTTTTTAACAAGTGTTTGGAATTTATCTTCTGCTGCAGAGAAGAATAAATCAGCAGGCGCACCTTGTTCGATTTGTTGTTGAAGTGCACCAGAAGCACCGAAGTTAAAAGAAAGTTTAATATTAGGCTTTTTCTCTTTATATTGTTTTTCAATTTCTTTTAATGCATCTTGTAAGCTAGCAGCAGCTGATATAGTCAGTTCGACTGTTTTTATCTCTTTAGCAACTGACTTCTCTTTCTTTTCCACGCTTGTACAAGCAGCACTAAATATAAGAAGGAAAGAAAGTATAAGTGCCCCAATAGATCGTAATGTGAATTTGTTCATAAAAAAATCCCCTTTCGTTTTGATATAATTAATTATAACTAAATATAACTAATTATAACTAGTTATAATTGAATATAATTTGAACAATATGGTTGTTTTTAAAAAATAGGAGAAATATTCTTTTCTTTGTTACAATGAAGGAAGAAAGTGAGGAATCGTCTATGGATCATCATTCCTACACAACGGAAGAAGTAGCGAAGCGATTAAAAGTATCAAAACTAACTGTATACGACTTAATTAAAAAAGGAGAACTTCCTTCTTATAGAGTTGGTAGACAGATGCGCATTGATACAGCGGATTTAGAACAATATATAAAGCAAATGAAAACAGGAAAGATACAAGTTACTTCTGTAAAGAATGACGATAGTAGTATCTTGAATACATGCATCATTAGCGGGCAAGAACTAACGTTAGATATGTTGGCAAAACGTATAGAAAATCGATTGCTAAATTCTAATGTATTAAGAGCGTATCAAGGTAGTTTAACAAGTTTAGTGAAGATGTACCAAGGAGAAGGAAGTGTAGTTAGTTTACACTTATTTGATGGTGAAACGGGTACTTATAATGTTCCTTACGTAAAACGTATTTTAGTTGGACAACCGTGTATTATGATCAATTTATTGGCAAGAAATGTGGGGTTTTATGTTCAAAAAGGAAACCCAAAGAAAATAAAGACATGGGCTGACATATCCGGGTCCTCTATAAAATTTGTAAATCGAGAAAAAGGCTCTGGTATTAGGGTGCTAGTGGATGAACAATTACGAATTCAAAAGTTAAATAAAGAACATATTAGTGGATATGAATGGGAAGAATCGAGTCATCTTGGTGTTGCCACGCAAGTTGCGAACGGAAAAGCTGATGTTGGGGTAGGATCGGAAAAGGTTTCGCAAATTGTAAATGTAGACTTTATTCCGATAATGAAAGAACAGTATGATTTAGTAATTTTGAAGAATAAAGACAATGAAGAACTTATTGAAGTTATGAAAGACATTCTGCAATCGGAAGAATTTCATAATGAGTTAAAAGCGATTGGCGGATACGATATTATGAAAACAGGCCAAATTATATATGAAACAAACTAAAAAGCTGCTTGTCTATAAGACGAGCAGCTTTTTCTATATATAAAGGGGTTTGGGGAAACGAATTGTTAAACAAGACTTTGAGCAAGTGTGTAAATGAAAGCTGTAAGAAGAGTCGCTCCACTTGCAAGTCCGATAAAGTCTGATTTGTTGAAAGTAATGTTGTTCATTATAATCTCTCCTTATTTGTTTAATGTAGTTGCAACTGCTTTTGCATCGACAAGTGCGGATAGCACCATGCCCATTGTGTTAAAAAAATTGTTTGATTTCATTTTGTTCATCATGCGTATCCGCTCCTTTTCGAATTGTTGTTGCCCTGCTTTATGTCTTAATTATAGGGAAAATGATGAACTACAACTATCGAATTATCTTACGGGAGACTTACACTTTTGTAAGAAAAAAAGACATTCGTGTAAGAATGTCTTTTAAAGCATATTGATGTGATGGTGCTCTTCAATTGTTTTTAAAAAGCTACGCATTGAATTGGTCATGTAGCTATCTTTGCGGCGTATGAAAACAGTTGAAATACTACCGTATTTCTCGGGAATCGGATGACAGTGTACTTTACCTGCTGTAGAAAGATGTTGTACCGCGGACTGGGGCACGAGTGTAATCCCAAGACCGAGTGCTACACTATTTAATATTGTTTCTAATATGTTAAATTCCATAATTCTTTTTGGTAGCAAACCTTCATCTTTAAGCCATCGTTCTAGTTTGGAACGGTATCCACACCCTTGATTAAAAACGAGTAAGGGCGTCGTAGTAAATTCTTCTATATGAAAAGCTTTATTTTGTGTCACGAGCATTAATTTTTCTGTACTAACATCGTATTGTTCAATTAGTGGATGCTTAATAGGACCTGATATAAAGGCGCCATCTAATTGATGGTCAAGGACTTCTCTAATAAGTTCTTCGGTTAGACCAGCTTGTAATGATAAATCAACGTTTGGATAGCTTTTATAGTAAGAAGACAAAATGGTAGGCAATGTACTTACTGTTTCGACTGTACCGATTTTTAATATACCAGATGGTGTTTCACTATCTAGAAACACTTGTTTTAGCTCTTCAACATCTTGCAAAATTTTATTAACATAAACGAGCATTTTTCTTCCTTCAGCTGTTAAAGTCATGCCTCGTTTATGACGGTAAAAGAGCGGTGTTTTTAGCTCGTTTTCTAATTGTTTAATACGTGCGGTTACATTTGATTGTACATAATTTAATTCCTTTGCTGCGCCGCTTACACTACCGCGGTCGGCAACACTTTGGAAGATTTGTAAGTCTCGTAATTCCATTGTATGCTCCCCCTTGATGTTAACTATCATTATAAATGATAGTTAACATCATTTTGAATCGTTTTACGTGATATGTTTTTTCTTTTACAATTTTCTTTGTGCAAATAGAAAGAAGCGGGGGATTATGGTGAGAAGAGGTCAAATAGTAATAGGAGCTTTGGCATGTTTAATTGCAAGTATGTCATGGGGAGCGATGTTTCCGGTTGCTGATCATGCGCTAGAATACATAGATCCATTTTATTTTTCACTTATTCGTTATGGAGCAGTGGCGATAGTACTGATTGTATTATTGTTAATGAAAGAAGGAAAAAAGGCATTTCGTTTAGAAGGAAGGGGAAAGTTACTCGTCTTTTTTGGAACGATGGCGTTTACTGTATATAATGTACTCATATTTTTAGGTCAAATGTTAATGGGGAAATCAGGTGTAATGGTAGCCTCCATTATGGAAGCACTCATGCCGATGATTTCCATTTGTATTTTATGGGGATATAAGCATATAAAACCGAAAAAATATATGATAACGAGCATGATTATCGCTTTTGTAGGAGCTGTGTTTGTTATTACGAAAGGTGATATGAGTTTCTTTTTAACATTGAAAGATAACATGTTTTCACTAGCGTTTATATTTGTTGGTGTTGTAGGTTGGGTTATTTATACGATGGGTGGTCAAACTTGTAGCGATTGGTCAACATTACGCTATTCTACATTGACGTGTGTATTTGGTACGACTGTCACAGGAATTATAACTGTAATGATTACGGTGCTTGGGTATGTTCCAGTCCCAAGTATGGGAACGATTTCTATCGTGAAGTATGATTTGTTATTTATGATGACATTACCAGGAATCGTAGCGCTACTCGCTTGGAATTACGGTGTGAAAATCTTATCATCGATTAACGGCATTTTATTTATTAATTTTGTACCCATTACGACTTTGATTATTATGATGATACAAGGGTATCAAATAACAATGTTTGATATTGTAGGAACTTTACTTGTTATTGCAGCACTTATTCGCAATAACGTTTGTCAGAGAAAAGAAGAAAATATAAATAAGCAAGTTTTACAAGAAGAGCAATTACGCCAAGCGGTTTAATAGGCAATTGGAGGATTTAACATGTTAGAAAGTTTATTGTTTTTCTTCGCCATCGGAGTTGCGTGCGAGCTTGCAGCAATTAATCGAAATGGTCGTAAGAAGGTAAAACAACAAGCTGAACTGATACAGCTTTTAAAAGAGTTAAAAGAAAGAAAAATTTAAAAAGACGACCGGGCATAGACGGTCGTCTTTTTCTATATATAAAGGGGAAAGGGGACACAAAGTTTATATAAGTGTAGCAGCGTAAATAAAAGCAGTAAGAAGAAGAGAGCCGCTAGCTAGTCCTAAAAAATCTAATTTGTTAAAGGTGATGTTATTCATAATATACTCTCCTTACTTGTTTAATGTAGAAGCAACAGATTTTGCATCGATAAGAGCGGACAATACCATGCCCATTGTATTCGTAAATTTGTTGTTCTTCATTTTGTTCATCATATCGATCCGCTCCTTTTCAAATGGTTGCCCTGTTTCTGACTTAATTGTATAAGATATTGGGGAGAGTCACTATCGAATTAGCTTACAAGAAAATTACACTTTTGTAAGAATTGAAATTTAACAATAAATACTTATTTTTATTACCAACTCCTAAAACTTAGTGTTATAATCATTGTAAGAAAATGATTATACTTCGGATATTTAGAAAGGAACGAAACAAATGTATAAACCAATTACATTTTCGTTGAAATATATATTTAAAATGGCTGGGAAAGTAGAAGTACAAGGGAGAGAGAAATTACCGGAAGGCGGCCCTTACGTTGTTGCGTGTACACATACGAGTTTTATGGACGTTTTAATGTTAGCAACTGGGATGTATCCAACCCAAATTCATTACATGGCCAAAAAAGAATTATTTGAAGGGAAATTCAAAAACTGGTTCTTTAAAAATGTAAATGCATTTCCGGTAGATCGTGCGAATCCAGGGCCGAGCACATTAAAAATTCCATCGCGTTTATTAAAAGAGGGAAAAGTAGTAGGGATTTTCCCAAGTGGAACGAGATCAACAGAAGACGTTTCATTAAAAGCGGGGGCTGTTACGATTGCACTGCGTTCTAACGTTCCATTAGTGCCGGCAGCTTATATTGGTCCATCAAGTGTAAAAGAATTAATAAAAGGAAAAAAAGCGCAATTAGTTTTTGGAGATCCGATTCAAATTGATGCCGGAGAACAAATAGATCGAAAAACGGCTATGAAAATGATGACAGATCAATTAAACGAAAAATTTGAAGAACTAAAGGAAACTTTGCAATCGAAACAAAAGTAAAAAAGACGACCGGGCATAGACGGTCGTCTTTTTCTATATATAAAGGGGAAAGGGGACACAAAGTTTATATAAGCGTAGCAGCGTAAATAAAAGCAGTAAGAAAAAGAGAGCCGCTAGCTAGTCCTAAAAAATCTAATTTGTTAAAAGTGATGTTATTCATAATATACTCTCCTTACTTGTTTAATGTAGAAGCAACAGATTTTGCATCGATAAGAGCGGACAATACCATGCCCATTGTATTCGTAAATTTGTTGTTCTTCATTTTGTTCATCATATTGATCCGCTCCTTTTCGAATAGTTGTTGCCCTGTTTCTGACTTAATTGTATAAGATATTGGGAAGAGTCACTATCGAATTAGCTTACAGGAAAATTACACTTTTGTAAGAAAAACGAATGAAGGTGTAATGATGAGAAGATTTGACATATGTTCATGGAATTCATTAAGTTAAAAGGAGAGGTGAGTGTATGGCTAATATTAAAGATATCGCAAAGATGGCCGGAGTTTCAGTTACGACCGTTTCGAGGGTGCTAAATGATCACCCATATGTAAGTGAAGAAAAAAGGAAAGTGGTTATTGAGATAGTTGAGAAGTTGAATTACTCACAAAACGCAAACGCTGTTCATTTATCCAAAGGGAAGACAAATATTGTTGGTGTAATTTTACCTTACATTAATCATCCGTGTTTTGATGCGATGGTAGGTGGAATGATGGAGGTGGCGTTAGCTCATAATTACAGGGTGTTACTTTGCCAAACGAATTACAATAAAAAAGAAGAAATGAAAAGTTTACATATGCTAAAAACAAAACAATTGGACGGCCTTATTATTTGCTCGCGTGCGAATGATTGGGAAACGATAGAACCGTATGCTTCTTACGGCACAATAATTGCTTGTGAAGATAATGATATTTCAAATATCTCAAGTGTATATACAAATCATTCGGCAGCCTTTCAGTTAGGAATGAATTATCTTATTGAAAAAGGTTATAAAAAAATTGGTTATTGTACGGGAAGGAAATTAGGGCCAAGTAGTCAAAAACGTTTTGATGTTTATAAACATCAATTACAATCCATAGATGAAGAGGTTAATGAAGAGTGGATTTTTACAGAATGTTTTACATTAGAAGATGGTGTGAGAGCGGCTCATAAGTTAAAGGAGATGCAGGTCCTCCCAGAAGCGTTAATAGTAGCAGGAGATGAAGTTGCGATTGGGATTATGACAGAAGTTGAAAAGTTAGGTATTCAAGTTCCTGAGGATTTGGCGATTATTGGTTTTGATAATCAACCTATTTCACAAGTGTTACAGTTGACAACGATTGATCAAAATTTAAAGGAGATAGGCAAAAACGCTTTTGAAATGTTTTATAGGCAAGTGAGCAACGAGAGTTATAAACAAGAAAAGGTGGAGATTCCGTATGAACTTGTGGAACGCTCTACAGTTTAGTCTTAATCCGTTATGTGTATAATCGCATAACGGATTATTTTTTGAAATGTCTTTGACAGGAAACGCGTTTCATACTTTATAAAAGAGTTAAACCGGTCTGTAATAATCCATGGATTCTTTTCAAGTATTAAAACAATGAATAGAATTTGGAGGAATATGCATGAATGAACTTTTATCGAGTATGAAAAAATATGTAGAGGATGACGAAAAGATTTTAGCTGTTGTGGTAGGGATATTTGAGAAGGATGATTTTACCGTAGCTTACCGGCAGGGGATTTTCGCTGCCACTACTAGACGTCTCCTTTTTTACGGGAAATTTTCGTGCTACCCTGCAATATTTGAAGAGTATCCGTATTTGCATATAGATGACATAGATCTCTGTCCATGTTTTGAATTTACTTGTAATCATGAAAGGGTTAGAGCTAGGTATATTCAGAAAGGGAATGTGGAGCGATTTGTTTGTGTAGTTAGAGAAAATATGAATAATTAATCAACCCTTTGTTTAAACATAATATCTCGATCTTTAAGAGGTAAAATGCGGAATAAAAACCACTTCTAAACCTCTAGGAGATAGTGATACAATGTCAAATGGGGGAGGGTATGAATTATGGTTAATCAACGTATAAAGGAAATAACACTAATTACAATTGGTTCATTATTATTCGCAATTGGTATTAATTACTTTGCAATTCCAAACCGTTTATCGGAAGGTGGAATTATTGGTTTAACGGTTGTTACGTACTACTTATTTGATTGGTCACCAGGGATTGTGAACTTTGCTATAAATGCAGTTTTACTAGCTATTGGTTATAAGTTTTTTGATAAAAAAACGATGGTTTATACGATTTTAGGGATTGTAGAAACATCCTTGTTTTTATATGTTACAGAACATATTGAATATCATGTAAATAGTGATACGCTATTAGCAGCTTTATTTGCTGGTTTGTTTGTAGGTATCGGATTAGGCTGTATGTTCAAAGCTGGAGGTACATCAGGAGGATCGGCAATTTTAGCACAGTTAGCAAATCAATATTTAGGGTGGAGCGTTGGTAAAGGCGTACTTATTATTGATATCGTTGTAATTGCTGGTTCTGTATTTATAATAGGACAAGAAAAAGCGATGTACACACTTGTTGCAGTATTCATCGGTGCGAAAGTGATTGATTTCATTGTAGAAGGAATGGATACAAAAACGGCTGTTACAATCATTTCAAATCAACCAGATTTAATACGTGAGGCTATTACGAAAAACATGACACGCGGTGTCACTGTATTAGAAGGACGCGGCGGATATACTGGAAAAAATAAAGAAGTTTTATATGTTGTTATTAATAAACAAGAGCTTGTTAAGTTAAAGCAAGTTATTAGCCGAGTAGATGAAGATGCTTTCGTTGTTATTCATGATGTGCGTGATGTGCTTGGTGGGGGCTTTAAAGCGAGCTAAAAGGTGAACGAGTAAAATCGTTCACCTTTTTTTATTCTTACAAAAATGTAAGTGTAATGTAATGAGATTCAATAGTAGATTTTATTGCTTCTTCTTAAAATGGATGTATATATATCCTGCAGAGGAGGAATGTTTATTATGAAGAAAAAAATGATCACTACTATAATAGCGATGCTAGTGATAGTAGTAATGTTACTGCCTACAAAACTTGGACCAGTTATTGATAAATATAATCCGCTTTATAAGACGAAAGAATACTATACGGTTGTGAATACAATTGGTCAGCATGTTGGTGATGAGTGGTATGAATATGAATTTATTGCATTTGACGAACGTGGAAGAGAACAAAAAATAAAGAAGACTGTTAAGCATATATTAAAGAGAGATGAAGCATTAAAAGTGTACGCAAAAGGACGCTACGGTGAGTCAATTGAAGAAATTGAAGCTGTAAATATTCCTATTAATGCGAAGAGTAAACTTTTAGCGATGAGATAGCGAATATACCCCTACCTATTTTTTGTCGAAAATCAAAATACTAGGTAGGGGTATTTTGAAGTTCATAAAAAAGCCTTAGTCCATATGGGCTAAGGCTTTTTTTATTATATAAAGGGGAAGGGGGTACATTGTAGTAGCATGAGTGAAAGGTATAAGAAGAGTAGCTACTAGCAATGTAATTTGGTTATGTGAGCGTTCTTCTTATTTGGCTTACTTTCTAACTGTATTGTACGAAATATAGATATGGAAAACTATCGAATTACATTACGCATGGCTTACAAACATGTAATCCTTCTGTAATGTAATTCGATAGTTAAAAGATAGTAAATTTAATATAGTATAAGTAGAAAGTCTAATGTATTACTTTCTGTTTGTAATGTAAGGAAGAATGAAAAACCAACTACTTTTTAATAACCCTCATCTGTATGTAGATGGGGCTCTTTTTATAAACCTTACAACATTGTAAGGTTTACGTAAGTTAATTCGATAGTAAATTTGTCATATTTTTTGCATAATAGATACAAATAGATGAAAATAATTAGGGATTTAGTAAGAAGGGAGAAAAATGGGATGCGTAAAGAAGAAGTAGTGAGGTTTCCAATTAAAGATTTCTGTAGCTACTTTACTGTTGCCGTAGTATGTATTGGATTATTTGATATCATAACAAACTTAATTGTTAAATAATATAGATGATAAAACAAGAAGGGGGTTCCTTTCTTGTTTTTTTTATGGAGGAATAAAGATGAAGTGGATTGATAGCCATATACATGTTGATCAATATAAGGATGAAGAGAAAAGTAGATTACTTAAAGATTTGGAAAATAGTAAAGAGGTAAAGGGGCTTATTGCGGTATCTATGAATTATCAATCATGTAAGGAAACTTTATCTTTAGGAAAGAAATTCCCTTTCATACACCCAGCAATAGGATTTCATCCGGAGCAACCGATTCATAAAGAAGAATGTGAGCGCATATTCAAATTAATTGAAGCTCATGCTGAGGAAATCATTGCGATTGGTGAAGTGGGCTTGCCGTATTATTTAACGAAAGAAGATGAAGGGGTTACTATAGATTCATACGTGGCGATATTGAGACGATTTATAGAACTAGCTAGTGAATATGATTTGCCCATTGTATTACACGCAGTTTATGAAGATGCCGATATTGTATGTGATTTACTTGAAGAATATAAAATTTCACGTGCACACTTCCATTGGTTTAAAGGAAATGAAGCGACAATGGGACGGATGGTGAGGAATGGTTATTATATTTCTATCACACCAGATGTTTTACATAAGGAGAAAATTAGAAAGATCGTTTCGTATTATCCACTGGAATATATGATGGTAGAAACGGATGGACCGTGGGAATTTCAAGAGAATACTATAACACACCCTTGTATGATTAAAGATGTATTAGAAGAAGTTAGTGTAATAAAAAAATTTCCAGTAGAGAAAGTTGCAGAACAAATATATAAGAATACAGTTCGCTTTTATCGATTGACTGAATCCTAAAAAACACCAAGCAGCTCGCTTAGTGTTTTTTATTAGGATTCTAATTTTTTCGCACGTCTTAATAATAATAGAAAGACAATGATAACGAACCCAAGTATAAGGAAGAATCCATATTGTTTTATATAATCAATTAAGTCATTTGCACTAGTTGATTTTTCAACGTGGATACCGTCTTTATTAGTAGTAATATGAATATCTTTCATTTTTACTTCATTCGTTTCTTTTTGTAAATCAATCCACTCTATGTTTGGAATACTCTCTAGATCTTTTAATACTTCTTTTAATGGTTTCACACCTAAGTAAGGATGATAGAATGCACCAATAACTCCATCGGATAATTTAGCAACAGATAAAGCACGCTCTTTCATTTGGGCAATAGCTCGTGGTTTATCTTCTTCAATAAATCCAACTGTTTCAGGCATTAATTTCATTCCATGTAGAAATGATGGTGTACTTCTATACGCTGGAGAGTGCATGGATTTCCAAGTTGTATCACTTAACTGCAGTTGACCTACATAAGTTGAAAAGTACTTTGATAAGATTTCATATCCTTTTTGAGACATTGTGTAATGAGGTGCTTCAAATGCGACAGGATATAGTTTAGCATCTACAAGTTCTTGGATACCTTTTTCAATATGATCTGTCGTATATTTTTCTTCAAATGCTTCACCTTTTTTTACATATTGGTTATATGCCTCTATATTTGGGAAATTATCTTTTGTTTTTGGCTTTTCATGCTTCGGTTGACGAATGGGTTGATCAGTTTTTACGTCCCAAAATTCAAACCCTTCACCAGTTTCACTGTCATAAAATTGGTGAGTATAGCCATGCATAATAATTGCTGCACCATCATCTTGCATAGAGCGTAAAAGATCGACTAGTTTGGGTTTATCTTTTAAATGTAGTGTTTTACCTGTCTCTGGATCTGTATATACAGGAATAACAGTTATCATATAAGGAATCTTTTTATTCTTTAATAATTCGGCAATATCCTGTAATTGATTTATATCTGCAGCTGGGTGAACATCTTCAAGGCGTAAATAGGCTAATTTTTTATTAGTTTCAGGTTTTTGTTGGAAATAAGAAAATAAGCTTTCGCCAATATAATAAGATATCCAATCAAAGAGGTTGGAAGTTGCAACGTAATACGAATTGTTTTGCTGTACAATTAATGGATAAGTATTATTGTCTCTTAAGGCATGGGCAAGAATTGTTCCATTTGTATCAAGTTGTTTAATCGATCTCTCTTCCTCTAATGTATTCTTTAGCTTACGTGTTGGATATTCAATTTTATCAGAGTTGATATCTTCGTTTTTAAGTGTGATGAACGAAAACCGATTAGATAACTGTTCTATGTTTTGACCTAAAACTAGTAGTGGTCCGGGGAAGCTTTCTAGAAATTCTTTTGCTTCAGTAGAAAGTTCTTCTTGTTTTTTACCCATGTAAATAACGTGTGTATACGAAGATTTATCAGTTGATTCAGATAACTGTTTTATATTTTTAATTGTTATATCATTAGTGAAATGTCCTACTTGTGTATTAAGTATTTGGATATCACTTGTAATTTGATCATCATTTGAACTGTATAAAATAAGGACTTTCGACTTTTCGGTTTTTTGTGCGGAAATAGGGACAGGGATTAATAGTAGTAAGCTGAATAAGAGTAATAGCCATTTTTTCATATTATTATTCTCCTAGTTTATATTTAGAATTCAATTTACAATTATATACAAAAAATAAGTTATAGTCTATGAAAGTTACATTTTTGCACGTATTTACCAAATGTTTTTTCACAAAATAGGCCTAAAGCATGATGATAATATGTATAGTTATTTGCTATGATAAAAGAGTAAGAGAATGATAGAACATAGGTAATTGTAAAGGGAAGGCTGAAAGGGGACAAATTTCAGCGGAGAAAGAGGTAGAGGTAGTGAAGAAATTCTTTGTAGGATTTTTAGTCGTTCTTGGGGTGTATTTATATTTCCAAGGAAAGTCTGAAGGAATGGATAAGCTAGTGAAAGAGACAAGCTATGTTGATTCAGAAGAAGCAAAACAGATGAAACAAATTATTATAGAGGAAGCAAAGAAAGTAAATCTTCCAGAATGGATACCTCTTACAATTGCCGAACATGAAAGTCGATTGAATCCAAGAAGTATTGGAGACAACGGAACTTCATTCGGATTGTTTCAATTGCACCGTGGTGGTGGACTTGCGCCAGATCATTTAACTGATGAAGAGTTGAAAGACCCACGTACAAATGCACAAATTGCAATGCCGTATTTGGTGAAGGGATATAAGCGCGGGGTGCAAAGAGGTTTGACTGATTTTGCATTATTGAAATATGTAGCGAATACATCGGGATGGCCAGGGAATTTAGGGCCAGAGTGGACGGATAACAATATGAAGTATAACGTTGGATTAGAGAACGTATACTATCGAAATAAAGATGTACTAAAAGAGTAGGTTTTCGATACCTACTCTATTTTTTTATGGATATTTTTGTCTTCCTGCCTTGTGAAGTATTGCGCTAGTTGTATGTTCACTTCTTCTAGTTTTGTAGAAACTTGTGGTATTTTATATCCTACATACAACGGTGAAACGACAAACCTAGGAACAACTTTACAAATAATTTTTCCGTTTAAGTGATAGAAGAATAAGTTATAACTGCTACACCCTTTATGGAAATCTGTCAGTATGTAACGTACAGTTTGCTGAATGTAATTTGCCATTTCATCTATACATGCAATATCATCAATGATTATATTGAATTCAGTAAAACCGATAATAGGACGCTCTGAAATATTGAGTTCAATACGTTCATTTTTTTGAACAATTATCCCTTGGAAATTTTCCTTCTCAATATTCTCGAGATAGTCTACATGTTTCATTCCGATAATTTGCATGTGTGCATGATGCAAACTTCCGCCTGAAAATGGACCATGATTTTTGTATAAAATTACAGATGAAAAGTCTTCGTTTTCCTGTAACTTTAACCAATGTTGAATAGAGAAATGAATTAGTTTTCGCATATGCTCTTCTGTATATGTTGCGATATGATCTTCACAATTATCCGTTTCGATTAACACGGTTTGAAATGTATCTTTTAATGTAGGGAATTTATTTTTCAACCAAATAATTGAGCCCTCAGTTTCTAAAATATCCGTTAAATTTTCTCTATCGCAAAATGGACATGCAGCGCTTCTGTTCCGAATGCTTTCTGATTTTTGTTTACCGATATCGTTTAAAAAATATAGTTGTTGTGTATCCATTTGTATATACTCCTTTAAAATATGTGTAAAAATCCCGCTTAATACATTCGGGGAAAGGAGAAGGAAATCCTTTAAAGTGAATAGGGAAAAATAAAAGACAAGATATCCTCATTACGATAGGGTATCTTGTCTTTTATTTTTTCTTTAATAATGTGTATGGATAATATAGAGTATTTTCACTATGTTTCGTTTTTCTATTTTTTATTGTGTATAAGGCGATTGCTGTACTTGCGATTATAATAATGGCTTTCTTCATATTCATATACCCCTTTTTATTGTTGGTTTAATTCTTGGCTAACTGCCTTTGCATCGACTAAAGCGTGTAAAATCATTTTCACCATGTTCATCATATTTCTTCACTCCTTTTTATAGTTCATTTAGTTCTTTTACAACTGCTTGTCCGTTCACTAATACCTCAAAGATTGCTTTTACGATTTCTTTCATCATGATTGTTTCCTCCTTTTGTTTGTCTCTCTTGTTTACATCTTTATTGTATAGGGAGGCATCTTTTCGTACTATCGCTTTCCATTACGTGAACATAACAGTTTTGTAAGATTTGATGTCACTTATTGAAATGTTTAGTCTATCTTCATTATTTTCAGAAAAATGACTATTCAAACATAAGATAGGGAAGTATAATAAAGAAGTAAGTATTAAATTCCGTACGAAAGGGGTGAATGAGATGAAACGTTCTTTAGCTGCGCGTGCCAAATTTTTAGATTTTATCTATTTTTGTCGTGCGATTTTTCATGATGTGGTTGTTAACGGGATACGTCTGCCCTTTTTTAACAATTGCATAGTAGCTATTGAACGATAGAAATCTCTTCACCCATTTTTAATAAACGTGTGAAAAGGGAGCTATTTGGCTTCCTTTTTCTATGTCGAAAACCATGGGGAATGTTTCTTTCCCATGGTTTTTTTATATTGAAAGGAGTACGGAAAATGACAATTTGTAGTGTAAATAATGTAACGAAATCTTTTGGTGGAAACATCATATTTGAAAATATATCGCTTGAAATAAAGAATGGTGAACGTGTTGGTTTAGTTGGCCGTAACGGTAGTGGGAAGACAACAATCTTTGGCCTTCTAACAGGAATGGAGAATGTGGATGCAGGAGCCGTTCATATGAAGAAAGGTACACGTATTGGTCATGTCGCACAAATTCCAAAGTTTGATGAGGGCATGACTGTATACGATGTATTGGGTTCCGCTTTTAAAGTAGAAAAGGAATTAGAAAAAGAAATGCGTGTTTTAGAAAAAAATATGACGGAGGAACGGGAAGCGTCTGCTTTGCAAAAATTGATGGAGAGGTACGGTGTAATTCAAGAAAAATTTACGTTTCTTGGTGGTTATGAAATAGAGGCAAATATTATGAAGGTAGCAAATGGCCTACAAGTGACGGAACTATTCCTCCGATCATTTCTAGAATTAAGTGGAGGAGAACAGACGAAGGTAAGCCTTGCGTATATGCTATTGCAGAAACCAGATTTACTTCTATTAGATGAACCGACAAATCATTTGGATTTATTTGCAGTCGAATGGTTAGAGCAATTTTTAAAAGAATACACCGGAACAGTTATGGTTATTTCACATGATCGCTATTTCCTTGATGAAGTTGTAACGAAAGTTTTTGATTTAGAAGATGGAGAAATTCACGTGTATCATACGAATTATTCTCAGTTTGTTGAGGAGAAGGAAGAAAGGTTGCTTCATGAGTTTCAGGCTTATCAAGAACAGCAAAAGAAAATAAAGAAAATGAAAGAAGCAATTAAGCGTCTACGTGAATGGGCAAATCAAGCGAATCCGCCGAATGAAGGACTGCATAAGAGAGCGAGAAATATGGAACGTGCGTTAGAACGTATGGAGAAGTTAAAGAGACCGATTTTAGAACGAAAACAGATGGGACTTCAGTTTGAAGGGCAAGAGAGAAGCGGGAAAGATGTTGTTGTAATGAAAGAAGTAAGTAAAGGTTTTTCTGACAAACCTTTATTTGAACAAGCGAATTTACATGTTCGTTTTCAGGAGCGTGCGGCTATCGTTGGTCGTAATGGCACAGGGAAGACTACGCTACTAAAATTACTATTAGAAGAAATAGAGCCAGATGCTGGTGAAATTCGGATGGGTAGTAGTGTCAAAATTGGTTATTTATCGCAGCATGCGTACGGAAATATAAAGAATAATGTATTGGAAGCTTTCAGAGAGTATGTAGCTGTAACAGAGGGAGAAGCAAGACATATATTAGCTAAGTTTTTATTTTATGGTCCAGCTGTGTTTAAGAATGTAACGCAACTGAGCGGTGGAGAAAAAATGAGGCTAAGACTGGCGCAACTTATGTATCAAGACATCAATTTTTTAATTTTAGATGAGCCGACAAACCATCTTGATATTGAATCAAGGGAAGTTTTAGAGGAAGCTCTTGAGCAATATAATGGAACGATTTTAGCTGTTTCACATGATCGTTATTTTTTAAATAAGTTATTTGAAAAGACGTATTGGATTGATGAACGCAAATTATTTGAGTTTGCAGGGAACTATGCATGGGCTCGTCAAAAGTGGGAGGAAAGGATTGAGAAGCAAGTAATAAAGCAGAAACCTCAAGGGAGAAAAAGTATTGAAACAGTCCCTGTAAAAAAGAAAGAAGCTAGGAATATTGAGGGGATTGAAACCGAGTTAATGCGTGTAGAAGAAGATATATATGCACTTGAATGTAAAATGGAACATGTAGCTGATGTTGAAATGCTTGAACAATTGTATGAAGAAAAAACGAAAAAAGAGTTGTTACGAGCGGAGTTATATAATGAGTTAGATAATATTGTGGGGTAAAGAGTAGAAAGCTAATTCCTTTCAGTTTTGTTGAAGGGATTAGCTTTCTTTTTTTATAACTATATTTTACTGTAAGAGATAAATGAAAAAGTGTGTTTCACGTGAAACAGTAACTTGGGTAAATCTTTGTTACGCATCTTGTATAGGTTGTGAAACATATGCAATGGTGAGGCAAAATATATATGTTATTAGTAGATTTTCGATAGGATTAATTACGAAAGTAAAGGCTAATTATTCCCCGAGACATAAGTATGTATGATGGAAATCTGAGATTGAAAATAAAAAAGAAAGCAGAGTCACAGCTTTACGCGCTGAACTCTGCTTTCTTTTTGTGTGGTATCTTCTTTTGTTGAAATGATAATAGCGATCCCGAGCATAATAAAAAAAGCTAAAAAGAGGACGAATTTTGGGAAGAAAGGGAATAGTAATAGCGCCCCGACTATCATAATTGTTAATAATACGTAGTGCAGGACATATTGGAATAGGTTGTCCATGTTTTCGCCCCCTTTTTGGTAATTGATTATTAGTATTCTATGTTTCATGCTGAAGGAATAGAAGTAGTTTTTATGTTTTTTAATATAAAATGTGGATGCATAAACTAAAAAACATTAGAAACGATACATATTGAAAACGAAAAGGGACTTATAAAAAAAGCTATAGTAGGGGTTGAGTGAAGATAACTACAACGATATGTAGTTTCCTAAATTAAATAGACAATATTTTTGAAAAAAACCATAAAAATATTTATTTAGAAAGAATTGACAAAATATATTGAAAGTTATAAGCTATTAACCATAAAGTCTACCGGAAAAGTCGGAATAAGATTGTTACCCCTCAAAAACATCTATTTTTTACGATTAAAACCGACTTTTCCGATTGGCTATAAATGTTGCTGCGGGAGGCATACATAAGGCAAGCAGTTCATAAGGTGTAATTATTAAAAAAAGTTAGGGTGGGGACAATGAAGAAAAAGACGAAAAAATGGGCTGGTGTATTTTCGGTATTAATGAGTAGTTCGCTTGTGCTATCTGCTTGTGGGGGACAGGAAGATAAGGCTTCTACAGAACCGGTTAAACAACAAGATTTAAAAAATATAAAAATTGAAAAGATCGCTGCGACAGATAAAACGAAAGTACCAGATAAAGCGAAGAATAGAAAAGATACGCTAGTAGTTGGTATTAGTAAACCTGGCGGCGTATTTTTACCATATTTCCAACAAAATGGTTGGGATGGAAACGTGACTTCAGTGATTTTTGCATCTCTTGTATCAACGGATAAACAAGGGAAACCAATTCCGGAATTAGCGGAGAAGTGGGACGTTTCTTCTGATCAGTTAACATATACATTCCATTTACGTAAAGACTTAAAATTTAGCGATGGATCGCCATTAACAGCAGATGATGTAGCGTTCACATTGACGCTTTTACATGATAAGGCATATGAAGGTGAAATAGATATCTCTCAATATGCGGTTAAAGGTGGTAAAGAATATAAAGAAGGAAAGGCAACTTCTATTGAAGGTATTCAAGTTGTTGATCCACAAACAATTAAAATTACCACTGAAAAAGTTAATTCACAAGCTATATTTGTTTTAGGCGGTACAGTATTATCAAAAGCTTATTACGGAAAAGATTACAAACAAAATACAAGTTTAGATTACTTAAAAGAGTTATATGGAAAACCGATAGCTGCGGGTCCATATAAATTTGAAAAGTATATCCCGGGGCAAGAAGTTCGATTTGTAGCAAATGAAAATTATTATGCGGGCAAACCCAAAATTCCAAACTTCATTTATAAAATTACTTCTGGCGATACGAAGCTTCAATTATTCCAAACAGGTGAGGTTGACTACACTGGCCTAGGTACTGGTGATGAAATTCTTGAACAGGCTAAGGGTTTAGAATTTGCGAATATCCAAATCGAAACAGCAGCGTCATTTAGTTATATTTATATGAATAATAATAAGCCGTACTTAAAGGATAAAAAGGTTCGCCAAGCACTTATTTACGGATTAGATCGTAAAAAATATGTTGATACAGCACTGAAAGGATACGGTACGGTAGCTAATGTACCAATTCATCCAACTTCTTGGGCTTATACGGAAGAAGGGGTTAATAAATATGAATACGACAAAGAAAAAGCGAAAAAATTATTAGATGAAGCAGGATGGAAAGTTGGTTCGGATGGAGTTCGTGAAAAAGATGGTCAAAAATTAAAGCTTTCTTATTTCGGCCCAAGTTCGGCTAAAGATAGTGATTTATTAATTCCAATTGCGAAAGAGAATTATAAAGAAATAGGTGTAGAATTTAATCCAGAATTTATGGACTTTAATACTATGCTTTCGAAGGTAAATAAAGGTGACTATGATTTAGCTTCTGTTTCGACACCGATTACAAGTGATCCGAGTGAAACAGCTGGTGAATATTTGTCTGGTGTCAATGATAAGAGTCTTGGTTATAAAAATGCGAAAGTAGATGAGTTAATTAAAAAAGGTATTGAGACAGTTGATATTGAAAAACGTAAACCTATTTATAAAGAATTATATAAAGAGTTAAGTGATGACCCACCAGTAATTCTATTAAACTACCGTAGAACAATTACTGGTTATAACGGGAATATAAAAGGAATTGACTCTGAAAAATACAATAGTATTAGCGCAAACTTACCGGTTTTATCATTTGAAAAATAACGATAAGGATGTATAAATAGAAGACATTTTTTCATTCGGTTAGTAATGTACCGCTTTGAAAAAATGTTCTTCTATTTTAGGCATAAGATTGGAGAGAAAAAGGGTGAAAACATATATCGTTCGTAGGTTGTTACAAATGATTCCTACACTGTTCGGAACATCAATTATTATTTTCTTCCTGTTTGCGCTTCTTCCAGGAGACTATATTGATTCAAATCCAAAAATTACACCTGAAAGGGCAGCTGAACTTAGGGAATTATATGGATTAAATAAGCCAATCGTTGAGCGTTATTTTCATTGGTTAGGTAATGCATTGCAAGGGGATTTTGGTTTTTCGCTTCAATATCAGGAACCTGTAACGTCATTATTAAATAAATTTATTTGGAATTCTTTTAGTGTAGCTGTTATTGCATTGTTTTTTATTTGGCTAATTGCACTTATTATCGGCGTATTCTCAGCGACGAAGCAACATTCTTTATTCGATAAACTTGTAACAATTGGTGTCTTTGCAGCAATGTCATTTCCTTCATTTTTTATCGGTTTGTTTTTAATTAAGGTGTTCGCGGTGGACTTTAAGTTATTACCGATAGGCGGAATGATTGATGTCGGGAGTAATTCGACTGGATTAGCTTACGTAATAGAAGTTGCCAAGCATATGGTTTTACCAGTATTTATTTTGACTCTTCTTGGTGTGGGTTCATTAACTCGTTACTTTAGAACAAGCATGTTAGAGGTTGTAAGGCAAGATTACATACGAACAGCACGGGCGAAAGGTTTAAAGGAGAAGACTGTTATTTATAAGCATGCGTTAAAAAATGCAATATTACCGGCGATTACGTTATTAGCATTTGAATTACCAGGTTTATTTTCGGGAGCAATTATTATTGAACAAATTTTTAACTGGCCAGGGATTGGTAATATTCAATTAGAAGCACTAAATTTTCGTGATTATACAGTATTAATGGCATTTACGATGTTTCTTTCTTGTTTAACAATTGTTTCAAACTTTTTCGCTGATATCGTATATGCAGTTGTTGATCCACGTATTCGGTTGAAGTAAGGGGGGATTAGATGGAAACTGTTACAGCAATTACAGAGAAAAAAGAAAAAAAGAGAAGAAATGAATCATCACCATGGCGACAGGCTCTTAAAAAAATAAAGAGAAATAAGATGGCACTCGTGGGGTTTTATGCACTAATGTTTATGTTTTTATTTTGTTTTGTCGGTCCGCTCTTTTCGCCATATGCATCAGGGAAAATACAAGTTGCTTTAATTAACAAACCACCTAGTTTTTCACATTGGCTCGGTACAGATCAATTGGGAAGAGATATTTTAACAAGACTTATGCAAGCAGGACGCATTTCATTAACAATTGGATTAGCTTCAATGGTCTTATCGGTTATACTTGGAGCTTTATTAGGAGCTATTGCAGGTTTTTATCGCGGGATTGTCGACAATATTATTATGCGTCTTGCAGATATTTTAATGTCGATGCCGGGATTGCCGTTGCTTATTATAATGGGAGCTATTTTATCAGAATGGAAAGTACCATCTGATTATCGTCTTTATGTCATTATGATTATTTTAAGTTTAGTAGGTTGGCCAGGACTTGCACGTCTTGTAAGAGGTCAAATTTTATCACTCAGGGAGCAAGCATTTATGCAAGCTGCTGATGTGTTAGGAATAAAAGATTACCGGAAAATTATATATCATTTAATCCCTAATGTTTTACCGATCTTAATTGTTGTATCCACATTAGGTGTTGCAGGCTCTATTTTAGGGGAATCCGCACTAAGCTACTTAGGTCTCGGAGTCGTCCCGCCTACACCATCATGGGGAAATATGATTAGTGCAGCTAACTCATTAATCGATTTCCAAAAGCGTCCGTGGTTATGGATTCCGCCCGGTTTTGCAATTTTTATAACAGTTGTATCAATTAATTTACTTGGTGATGCACTTCGTGATGCGTTAGATCCAAAGATGAGACGGTAGGTGAGGGAATATGAGTAAAGCGGTAGTAGAGCTGAAAGGTTTGCAAACACATTTTCAGACAGAAGAAGGAACAGTAAAGGCTGTTAATCATGTTAGCTTTGCAGTTCGAGAAGGTGAAACAGTTTGTGTTGTAGGTGAATCGGGTTGCGGAAAGAGTGTAACGGCGCTATCGATTATGGGACTTATTGCTGAATCAGGAAGTGTAGTAGGTGGAGACATTTTATATGAAGGAAAAAGTCTTTTAGGTATGAAAGAGAAAGAGCTTCGTAGTTTACGAGGAAATGATATTGCGATGATATTCCAAGAGCCGATGACATCGCTGAATCCCGTCTTCACTGTAGGAGAACAAATTGTAGAAACGTTAAGAGAGCATGAATTACTTAGTAAAAATGAGGCGTATAAAAAGGCAATCGAATTAATTCGTAAAGTTGGTATAGCTCGTGCGGATGAAATTGTCCATTCGTATCCACATGAACTAAGTGGGGGCATGTTACAACGCATTATGATTGCTGTTGCGCTTAGTTGTAATCCTAAGTTATTAATTGCTGATGAGCCGACAACAGCTCTTGATGTTACGATTCAAGCCCAAATATTAGACTTATTAAGGCAAATAAAAGAGGAATTTAAAACATCCATTTTATTAATTACACATGATTTAGGCGTTGTAGCAGAAATGGCTGATTACGTTGTCGTTATGTATGGCGGGAAAGTTATTGAAGAAGCACCGGTACTAGAGATATTCCAAAATCCGAAACACCCATATACGAAAGGGTTGTTGAAATCAAAACCAGTGATGGGAAAACGAATAGATAAACTATATTCTATTCCTGGGCAAGTTCCTAATTTAGTTGGTTTGGATGAGTTTTGCTATTTTAGTGGTCGTTGTGAGCATTGTATGGAAATATGTAAAGAAGAGGCACCAAATTTGAATGTGCACGATGAGAACCATAAAGTAGCTTGCTGGTTATATGAGGAGCGTGCGGAACAATGAGTGAACCATTATTAGAAGTGAAAAACTTAAAGACGTATTTTCCAATTAAGGGCGGCATATTTAGTAGAACGATTGGACATGTAAAGGCAGTTGATGGAGTAAGTTTTACTATTAATAAAGGTGAAGTGTTTGGCCTAGTTGGAGAATCAGGAAGTGGAAAAACAACGATAGGAAAAACAATTTTACGTCTCGTCCAAAAAACGGAGGGAGAAGTAAAGTTTAAAGGGCACGATGTTTATTCCTTATCCAAGGAGGAATTGAGAAAACATCGCCCTAATATGCAACTTGTTTTTCAAGATCCATTTAGTTCATTAAACCCAAGAATGAGAATTGGAGAAGCACTTGGTGAGCCGATGTTGGCTCACGGACTAGCGACGAAAGAAAATGTTCGTGCAAAGGTGATAGAAGTATTGGAGTTATGTGGTTTAGCTCCGTATCATATTGACCGGTATCCTCATGAGTTTTCTGGTGGGCAACGTCAGCGTATCGTTATCGCAAGAGCTATGGTATTAAATCCAGAATTCATTGTAGCTGACGAACCTGTGGCAGCACTAGATGTATCTATTCAAGCACAAATCATTAATTTATTTAGTGAGTTACAGGAGAAAAAGGGATTATCTTATTTATTCATTTCACATGATTTAAGTGTTGTGGAACATTTATGTACAAAAATAGGAATTATGTATTTAGGAACGATTGTAGAAACGGCACCGCGTGATGAGTTATTTACGAATCCACTTCATCCGTATACAAAAGCATTGTTATCAGCTGTGCCAATACCAGATCCAACAGTGAAGCGGGAGCGAATTATACTAGAGGGGGATATTCCCAGTCCAGCAAATCCACCTTCAGGTTGTCGTTTTCATACACGCTGCCCGTTTGCGACAGATGTTTGTACACAAACGGTACCAGAGTTTCGTAATGTTGGTGAAGATCATTTTGTTGCTTGTCATCATGTATAAAAGAGAAGGACCCTTTCAGAAGTTGAAAGGGTCTTTTTTTATTTACTAGATAAAGTTTGTTTTAAAACAAATTGCTCGATTGCATGGGCAACACCATGTTCATTGTTTGTTAATGTTACAACGTCACATAATTTTTTTACATCTTCTTCAGCATTTCCCATTGCAACAGATAAACCAGCAACTTCTAACATTGGTACATCATTAAAATTATCACCAATAGCAATTGTATCTTCAATTGGGATATTAAAATGAGCTGCCATCTGCTGTAGCCCATTTCCTTTATGGCCATTCTTATCCATAATTTCTAAATTAGTAGGAGCAGATGCTGTAACCATAATAGCAGTATCTTCTTGTAACATACTTAATAACTGGGCGCGATGACCTGCATTGAACGTTAAAATGAAGAATTTAGATATTTCGAGTTCTTGATTGTTTACAACATCTTCGATTTTTTGGAAATCAGTAATTAGGTTTGATTTCTTTTGTTTTTCTGTAATTCTTTCGAGTTCTTCTAATGTAACATCTAGCGCATGCTTGTTTTCTTCGAATGCCTGCATCACTTGATCTTGCCATGTAGAAGGAGAGTAAACCCCTTTATTTGTATATAGCTTATATGGAAAACCTTCAGCTTCTAGTAATTTTGCAAGTTTGTATACTTTATCGTTTTGTAAACAACGCGAGTTAATTACTTTTCCATCCACGTAAACAATTGCCCCATTGCTTGCTCCAACTGGAAGAGATAATTGGTATTCTTCCAATAGTTTTAAAGCATCCTCTTTTGCGCGGCCAGAACAAATCATTACAATATGTCCAGCTTCTTGTGCAGTTTGGATTGCTTGTAAGTTCTCTTTGGAGATTTCAAGATTAGATGATAGTAGTGTACCATCCATATCTAATGCGATTAATTTCAAAATGACCACCTCTTTGTTTTTATTATACATAGTTATATAGAGGAAACATATAAACTTATCTTGGAAAGATAGTATTTTGTCCTATAGTGTACCATCCAGTGAAAACCTAGTAGATTCAACCTTACTTATTAAAGATTCACCTTGATTTGTAACAAAAGTAGAGAGGAATATAGTTATATTTAGGTTTATGACTGTAATGTTACACGAATGTTACAAACATGAATGTAGTGGAAAATGCATTAAAACAGTGTTTTTAAGGGTGTTTATAAAAAAACATAAAAAAAATGTAATAAAATTTACGTAATCATATTGCAACGTAATAATTGTTATGTTACATTAATGTTACAAACGTTACGTTATCAAATTCAATGTAACGATAACATAAAAACTATGAAAAAAACATTTCTTAGAAATTACATATAGAAAACTTATTCAAAGGGAGGATAAATGATATGAAAGAGCAAGTATTACAAGTAACAAAAGGTGACTTCGTAGGATCAGCAAGTGGAGCGGTAGTATTAACAGCATTAATCGTATTTCTATCAAGCGTATTAGTATAATAGAAGTTTTGTAACAAAAGATAAATGAAGGGAGAATGAAAGACATGAAAGAGCAAGTATTACAAGTAACAAAAGGTGACTTCGTAGGATCAGCAAGTGGAGCGGTAGTATTAACAGCATT
>NZ_JAEHCA010000026.1:0-63644 GCF_016483345.1 Bacillus cereus group sp. N24 | reverse complement strand
GGAATTACATATACAGAGCGTACAAAACTTTTACAAGGTATTACGGTATATATGACAAACATTCCTACGGAATGGGTGCCAAAAGAGAAAATTTATGATCTATATTCACTGCGTTGGCAAATCGAGCTGTTATTTAAAATATGGAAATCTTGGTTTCAAATTCATCATTGTAAAAAGATAAAGCCAGAACGATTGGAGTGCCATTTATATGGTCGATTATTTCTCCAGTAATATTACAAGCCCTATTAGGTTCATGTTTTTTTAAAATAATATAATCCCGATCCGTATAAAATTCTAAGGGGGCTTTATTAAGAATATCTATACTTTTACATAATTCTCTTGGAATAACAATTCGTCCTAATTCATCTACTTTTCGAACGATACCTGTACTTTTTATTTAAAGTCCTCCTTATATATTAAACAGTGCTAAAACGAATATAAATTTCCCCCTCTCTTTTTTGTTAAATATATGTGAAAATACCCCAAAAAAATTTTTATAAAGATTGTAACAAAAGGCATAAATTTTGAACATGAGGAAATCTCTATTTTTAGCAGCATACAAAACATTCTAATTAATAACTATTGAATAAAGAATTAGTAGAACATAACATTGTCTATATTTCCTACAATTGACCTTTTGCACCTCTTTATCTAAGTACCTATAATCGTTAAACTTCAATCATAATCGCGTCACCTTGACCGCCGCCGCTGCAAATAGAAGCAATACCAATTCCTCCACCACGCTGTTTTAACGCATGAATAAGAGTAACGATAATACGAGCGCCGCCCGCTCCAATTGGATGTCCCATCGCTACTGCACCACCATTTACATTAACCTTTTCTGGATTAATTCCTGCAATTTCTGCACTTGCAATTGCTACCGCTGCGAAGGCTTCATTAATCTCAAATAAGTCAATTTCTTCTATAGTTTTCCCTGTTTTCTTCAAAAGTTCATTAATTGCATAACCTGGTGTTCTCGGGAAATTTTTCGATTCTACTGCAATCGCTGTATGTGCTAAAATCGTCGCTATTGGTTGTCTTCCTTCTTGCCACGCTCTATCCTCACTCATTAGCACAAGTGCCGCCCCGCCGTCATTTAACCCTGGAGAATTCCCAGCTGTTATTGTCGCTGTTTTATCAAATACAGGTTTTAGCTTCATTAATTTTTCGATTGTTGTATCTTCACGTGGTGACTCATCCTTTGTGATAACAACCGGATTCCCTTTTCTTCGCGGTACAACTACAGGCATAATCTCTTCTTCAAAACGCCCTTCTTTCTGTGCTATAACAGCGCGTTGATGGCTACGGTATGACCATTTATCTTGCGCTTCGCGAGAAATTCCATCTTCCTTCGCAACTTCTCCCCCGTAAACACCCATGTGTACACTAGAAAAGGCACATGTTAGACCATCTGCTATGTTTAAATCAACCACTTCGTTATTGCCCATTCTGTATCCCCAGCGTGCGACTTGTAAGACGTAAGGACCATTACTCATTGATTCCATTCCACCCGCTACAATAAGCGTTTTATCGCCAGTACGAATAATTTGATCTGCTAAAGTTACAGCACGAAGACCAGATGCACAAACTTTATTTACAGTTTCAGTCTGCACTTTCCACGGAATTCCTGCTGCCCTTGCAGCTTGTCGCGATGGGATTTGTCCCTGTCCACCTTGAATAACCGTTCCAAATATAACTTCCTCAATGTCTCCTGCTGAGACATTCCCTCGTTCAAGTGCAGCCTTAATTGCGATTCCTCCAAGTTCCGTTGCCTTCACATCTTTTAAAGCTCCTCCCAACTTTCCTATCGGTGTTCTAGCAGCACTTAAAATAACTGTTTTAGTCATGATTTTCCCCCATTTCTTTTTCAGTACCGAACACGCGCTCGATATTTCTACGGTGAAAAAAGTGCAAATATCGCGCTTTTCTCTAAAATTTTATGCATTTCCCAAATTTATATTGTCTTTTTTTTAGATTCAATAATAGAACCGTTCTAACATCGCCTTCCATAGTTTGAACTTATTTTTTAACTCTCTCACTTTCGTATTATCACTGAACATTGTAAAGCAATACAGTCGTCCTGTACCGATAGTTGACAGGATCAACATTTAACTGCGCACGTTTGGACTGTGATACATAAATGAAAAACTGTTCATTTTTATAACGATTCTTCGTTTTGCCAACCCTCTATATGACGGAATATTTTAAAAAGGGTTAATTTTCTTTCTTTTTCGCCTCCTTATTATACAATGAGTGATCATTTATTAAAACCTAGTTAAAAAGAAATACCAACAGTTATGTGTGGGGTTCCGCCGACAAAACGTGGATATTATACGCTAAAAGAAATTTTGGATTAAGGAAGCCGGTTTTCCCACGTTAAGGAATTTTATTTCTTATATTTCCAGCATATCCACGCATCATTTTTTAAAAATCCAGTTGAGATAAGTTCAAAAAAATAGAAACCCCTCATTCAAGAATACTTATCATGAATGAGGTATTGATTTGAATTTAAGTCACAATGTTTATAAAAAGGATGCGGTGTTTTGAATAAAGTCGTGATGCTTCACCTATTTGATATATTTTTAGAATTATCATACAATAACGACAATTCCAGATGGTTAGGCTTGTTTCAACTGCTAGGAGTATCCTACATTGGAACTTTTGGTTTATATAAACGGGTTCAATAATGTTATTGTAGGAGGGAATTAAGTGATTACATTAAAACCGATGAATAAAGAAGAATTTCAACAATATATTTCTATTGCGGTTGAGGCCTTTGCAAAAGACAAAGTTACTTCAGGAAATTGGAGTAAAGATGAAGCAATCGATCTATCTAAGAAAGAATTTTCTAAACTGTTACCTAAAGATGAGAGATCTGAACTTAATTACTTGTACTCTATTTTTCAAGACCATCAACTAATCGGAATGATTTAGATTGCACAAACATCAACTACAAATCCAGATGAAGGATTTATTTATGATTTTGCAATCTATGAGCCACACCAAGGACAAGGGTATGGTAAGCAATGAAAGAAACTGAAATCATTGCCAAAGAATTAGGAATGACCAAAATTGGTCTTCACGTTTTTGGGCATAACAAAGTTACACGTGGATTATATGAAAAGTTGGATTATGAAATTACGAATATAAAGATGGTGAAATCCATTTAAAAAAGCTACCAGTTGTATAAAAGTAGCTTTATATACAACTGGTAGCTTGGGTTTAATAATTTGAATCTGAAAATAATCAATCTTTTTATTAAAACTTATATCTAGCTGAAATACAAAACGCTCAATCTTTTTTCAAATTGAGCGTTTCTTTTTGTTATATAATCAATGTTTGTAGCTATTTTTTAATCAAAATTTATTCTAAATCAACATGAGGTTTTTTTATTATAAAAGTTGTTTCATTTCTATCTTGAAAATGTTGTATATTCATTCACTTTAAACAATTGAATCAAACTAGTTCTGTTCTGTTATATTAAAATTATATTTATACTTTTTTAACAAATTCAGATTTTAATTTCATAGCTCCAAAACCATCAATTTTACAATCAATATCATGATCCCCATCAACTAAACGAATACTTTTTACCTTTGTACCTATTTTTACGACTGATGAAGTTCCTTTTACTTTAAGATCTTTGATTACTGTTACAGAATCACCATCGTTTAAGACATTTCCATTGGCATCTTTAATAACTTTTGTATCCTCACTATTTTCAGTTTCTGATTCTAAAGTCCACTCATGAGCACATTCTGGGCAAACAAAAAGATTTCCATCTTCGTAAGTGTACTCTGAACTACATTTTGGGCAATTGGGTAAATTTGACATATTTTCATTTCCTCCGCTCGTTATCATTCATTCTAATAAGTATTTTTACAACTTCGTAAGAATAACAATTACGAAGTTAAAATTTAAGAAGATTTTCTTATCTGTGTCTCAAGCAGCTATCTTTATCGCATATCTTCCAATTTCTTAATGATCATGTTCGGTGTCGCCCATTCATCACGGTCAAAGTCAGAAATAGACACTTCGATGTTTAAACGTTCTTGAAATTCTACTAATAAGGATACTGTAGCAAAAGAATCTAGGATTCCTTCTTCAAATAATTGCACATCTGGGTTCTCTTTTACGATATCATTTTCACATACTTCTTCTAACACATTTAACACTTGATCTTTAAATTCAGACATTATTTATTCTCCTCTATATCCATGATTTATAATAAATTTCTTCATAGGCTTCTATTTTTTAATACATCATTTAAAAAAGTCTGTCCCATCATCATTACAAAGTTACCCCTGGTCTTTGTATAATAGTTATTAAGGCTTAGCAGATAGTTGTTCCCCGGAACATATGTGATTACAAATCCGTTATTTGTTTCTTTAGGAAAAGGAATATATATGTTTTTAACATCCGGGTTTATAGCAATAAAATCTTTTGGTAATAAACAATTTAAATTACTTAAAAATGATTTTCCATTAAAGATAGGTTGGATTTTTTTAGCTATGTTAACACCATCTTTGTTTTTACTCGAAGCTACTCCCCATATAATTACACCACCAGAAACATGAGAAAAAAACGAGACATTTTTTTTATAATTCTTTTTATCATCCTTTGAAAGGATACTGTTTGTATAATCCGTTTTTCGTTTAAATGTAAGGAAGATGTTCTCTTCTTGCTGTTTGATAATCATTTGTTGGATGTATGAAAAACCTTCTTGTTCACACCTTGTAAAAATCTTCTCCGCATTCTCCAAATCAAACTTTCTCCTTCTCTATTTTTAATAAAATGATTAAAAGAGTAGATCAAATCAAACATACTTTGCATGTGAAGTGAATTTTTTAAAAATCTAATGCATTTTCCTTATTCTTCATTGTATTCACTCCCTGAGATTGCTGAGAAAGCCCGGTACATTCATGAAAAGCGAAATGCTTACACCCTATACATTTTTTTGTATTCAAATGTCCTAAAGCACAGTTAATGGCTTCTCCGGTATGATCAAAAAAGTTTTCTTCCCCAATCTCAGCATACAATCCATTCTTATCTAGAGTTACTTTTAGCTCTGATTGAATTCCTGAAATAAGAAGTACGCCACCTTGTTTTTTAAAATGTTGAACGATATTCCTAAAGTAAGACTCTCCTGTGGTATCAATAAAAGGAACCTTTCCCATACGCAAAATTAAAACTTTAGGTTTATAGTGAATGGTCGCTAAAATATTTTGTTCAAATGTTTGAGCAGCCCCAAAAAATAATGGCCCTTCTATTGTGTAAATACTAATTTGCGGGCAATCATGAGCCTTATTTACCACATGTGGTAACAATTTTTCATTCTTTTTTGTATGATCAGGAAGCACTTTAGATATGACAAGCATATTACTCATACGTTTTGTAAACAAAATAATAGCTAAAATAAGACCGATCTCCACAGCTGTTGTCAAACTGGTAAATACAGTGAGTGTAAATGTTACCAGTAAGACAAGAGAATCTCCTGTCTTCATTTTAAGTATGTGATAAAAATGTTTTTGCTCACTCATGTTCCAAGCTACTACCATTAAAATAGGAGCCATACTAGCAAGTGGAATATGCGAAGCGTATGGAGCTAATAGTAGAAGTGTAAATAACACAAATCCCCCATGAATAACACCCGAAATTGGGGATACCGCTCCACTCTTAATATTGGTTGCTGTACGAGCAATTGCTCCAGTTGCCGGAATACCTCCAAATAACGGAGTAACAATATTGGCAATTCCCTGACCAATAAGCTCTTTGTTACTGTTATGTTTACTATTGGTCATACCATCTGCCACGACGGCGGATAAGAGAGATTCAATTCCACCCAACATGGCAATAACAAGTGCAGGACCAATTAACTGTTTGATACGCTCTAATGTGATTTCTGGTATATCAAACTGAGGAAGTGTATTTGGAATCGTACCATATGCTGTACCAATAGTAGGTACATGACCTGAGAAAAATACAGTTGCAATTATAGTTGAAATAACAACTCCCATTAATGAACCTGGTACTTTTGGCAAAATCTTTGGTGTTATGAGTATAACAAAAAGGCAAATCAAAGCAGTTAATACACTATAAAAATTAGTGGTACCGATATGAGTAAATATTTCCTTCAAGTTTGCTATAAAGTCCTCATGTTTTTTAATACCTGTTAAACCTAAAAAACTAGCAATTTGTCCAGTGAATATAATAACAGCAATACCTGACGTAAAGCCAATTGTTACAGGTCGTGGAATAAACTTAATTAAAGATCCAAGTTTGAAGATTCCCATAAGGCATAAGATAACTCCAGCTAATAAACCAGCAAGTAGTAAATTTTCATACCCATAAGTAATGACAATTCCTAAAAGAATTGGAACAAAAGCACCTGTAGGCCCTCCAATTTGATACTTCGAACCACCAAATAGTGAAATGAGTATCCCGGCAATACATGTTGTATAAATCCCATACTCCGGCTTAACGCCAGAAGCTATAGCAAAGGACATAGCAAGTGGAATCGCGACAACTCCAACAATCATTCCAGAAAGAAGATCCTTTTGAAAATGTCCCAATGAATATCCTTCAAACCTTCCCGTAAATAACCCTTTCATTACAAACCCTTCTTTTCTATTTTTAATAAGTCTTACTTATGCTGAAAGAATATTTTCTTTTGATAAATTCGAATTACAAATGCATTTCTCATACTCTTATACAGACGCTTTTTATCTCTTTACACGAGAGGATTATCCTAATATTGGTTATATGTTTTACTTAAATGACGTTCTAATTTACCTATATCTCCACCTTCTTGCATATAGGAATTTAACCTTTCTACTAAAAGTAAACCACCTCGACTATCTAGATTTTTCATATCTATAAAAGATTTAATTTTTACGTTATCTGGAGTACGATCTCTACGGAACATTTGTCCTGGAATTCCACTCCAGAAATGATTCCATTCGTCCAGTAACCCTATTTGATCAAATAAAAAACTTTGAATCCCGCATAACCAAGCTGTGCAAGCTGTATTTCTCTTTTGACATCCAACTCCATCCTGTAGATGCTGGCATGAAAAACAACAAGAATGCCCACTTTTAATACAAACATTACAAACATGATGAGCTCCTATTGAGCGAAATACTTCAATCCCATGTTGAATGATGTCTTCTTTTTTAACTTCAATGCTCACCCTATCCCTCCTTAATCATGGTTTCACTTTCTGTTTCATCCAGCTCTTCTAACATTGAAATTGTATCGATTAAATGGTTGTTAAAAATCTTCCGTGCAACTACTAGTAAATTCATAATCATAGGATCCCGAAGAGAATATAAGACTCTTTTTCCATCTTTGGTACCAACAACAATATTTTTAGCACGTAATACACTTAACTGTTGAGAAACAGCAGAACCTTCCTTATTAAGAATGCTCTGAATTTCATTTACACTTTTTTCACCCTCTGACAATAATTCTAGAATACCTATTCGCAAAGGATGTGCTAAGGCTTTAAAGAAATCAGCTTTAAATTGTTGCATTTCGTTTCCCATTTGAATACCTCCATTACTATCCTTAATTTGAAGAAGTATCATATACATCTTCAAATGTTTGAATATGTATATGATACTTCTAGGACTTCGAATTTTCAATACAAATTTTAAAATGTTAAACAAGAACCAAAAACGTTCATTTTTGGTTCTAAAAAGGGCACATCTCAAAAAGACTGTCACTTTAGGCGTTAATTTGCGCTTATTTTAAGTGTTATTTTGCGTGAATAACAAATAAAGGATCATACATATTAGTCATCTTAATATGTATGATCCTTTTATATCTTTTCAATAGATGCGCCCGATGTATCATTGATTTTTGTTCTTATCTTTTTTATGTGTACATTCACGATATTTTGATTTCTATCTTCAAGTTGCCATAAATAATCAAAGAAATGTTCTTTCGTTAAAATTCTATCCCTATTTTCATATAAACAGAAAAATATCTTTCGCTCGATTGCAGTAAATACAACTTCTTACATTGGAATGGATGTGGGACTAATAGATTTCGCCATTTTGTCAAATGGAACAACCTATAAAAATCCGAAGTTTTTTCAATCATTAGAAGAGAAGTTGGCAAAAGCACAGCGTGTTCTTTCTAGAAGAACGAGAGGATCTTCTCGCTGGAATAAACAACGAGTAAAAGTAGCTAGAATTCATGAATACATGGCAAATGCTAGAAAAGATTACTTGGACAAAATCTCAACTGAAATCATCAAAAACCACGATGTTATTGGGATAGAGGATTTGCAAGTATCGAATATGTTAAAGAATCATAAGTTAGCAAAAGCGATTAGTGAGGTATCATGGTCACAATTACGAACCATGTTGGAATATAAAGCAAAATGGTATGGCAAACAAGTCATTATCGTATCGAAAACATTTGCTTCCAGCCAATTATGTTCTTGTTGTGGGTATCAAAATAAAGACGTTAAAAATCTAAACCTACGTAAATGGGACTGTCCTTCTTGTCGTACACACCATGATAGGGATATTAACGCAAGTATCAATCTAAAGAATGAAGCGGTAAGACTTCTAACCGCAAGGACTGCGGGGTTAGCCTAATCAATTAGAGTTCGATAGAACTCTTTACTTAGGAATCCCCCACTTCTAAACGAAGTGAAAGTGGGGGTAGTTCAAGACTTTCGTTTAATAGGCTTAATTGCAAATCCAGTACTTAAAGCATTATCTAAAAGTAAATTTTAAATCTCATAAATATTAAAATCCCCTTCTGCATATGAGTGCACAAGGGGATTTTTCACTTATTCTACAGACATTGAATATAAATATGAAAATAAGAAACGGTATATATTTACACTAACATTTATAAATATGAAAATCAATATATAATTATCTACCTATAGAATCAGATAATATTTTTTGTTCATAAAACTATTCTTTTATCAAAACTTCATCGATTACTCGTTGTGCCATGTATTCTGCCATTTTGGATCCACTCCTTTTTAATGAATACTAGAAATGATTAATTCATCTGAAGCCTTTTGAATCAGTGTTTGTTGTTCAATTAACACTTCAAACCCCTCTTGTCCTGGATTATTTATAATCATTTCATCCATAGCTTGCTGCATTAGTTCCAGTTTCTTTTTAAGTTTTTCTAACTCTGACGGTTCTTCTGGTTGCGGTTCCTCTGGCTTTGGTACGACTGTTTCAAGCCATTTATTCTTCTGTTAAATCTCAAAATAAGGCTCCCATTATCATTTCCTTTGCTACTTCCAAAGTATAAGAAACCCTGTATTCGAAATATCTTGCTTTCATCTCCCTCCCTGAATAAAACTCAATAGCCCGCTAATACTAGATATAAGCTTCTAATACCAAACCAATTTTCATCTTAGGATCCATTTCTTTTCGATAAGCGTAGCATCTTACATTAGGAGCCAAGCAGTTAGCTACTTCAGCTAGCTGCTTTGTTGTCCAAAATGCAGCTTTTAGACCAAATACACCTAAACCAACATAACTTCATATGATATATTGCTGCATTTCTTTTTAGAGTGAATAGTCATTACAGAAGTGCTCTTACATTTACATACAATATAGCGTTTTCATGAGAAATTGTGTTATTATATATTTGTCGAATAAATACATATATACACTCGGCAAATAAATTAAACTCCATTTCCATTAAACTCCTGTCCTTTTATATTGGGAAGGAGTTTTTAAAATAGCCCCTATTCCCTTCGTTCAAATAAAGATTTTATTTAGTATCTAATTACTATAAGACGTTTCATTTATTTTGAATAATTTAATATCTTATAATCATGTTGCACTCAAAAAAATATTGAGTTGCTATACCGCGACTCCCAGAAACTAGGAATCTTGATATATAATAAGGATTTTATAATACCCAACTCTTTTTAACTAAGCGCTTCCTGTAATATCCGACACGATAAAAATACATTCCTTTCCTTCCATAAAGGTCCTCACTTTCATGGACTTCACTGTCACCGTATAAATCGTGTAGCTTTTGTAGATTTCCTCATATTCCGCTTAATTTTAAATCCGTCCACTTCCATTTCTTTGTGATGTTCCTTGTACTCATCACAATTTTTGTAAATAAATAATCGTTCTTTACGTTCAATCATTTGAAAATAATATGCAGCTTTACCTAGTCCTATAAAAAGAAAATAAAGTTAGTTAATTTTAAAACCTAAAAAAAGCATAACCCCGTTCTAAATTTAGGACAGGGTTAAAATATAGTTGCTTAATTTTTGATATAAGATACTTCACAGTACTCAAAAATATATCAATAAAGTCGTTTGAAAATCTAAAGTTTATTCAAGAATAGTGAACGGCCCTAGAATAATCTTACACAAATTATATAATTGTCTCTTTTGGTGTATTTTGAACACTCCCTTAATGTAAGGATTTTCAAAAAATATGAAAAGTACAAAGCAATCTTGTTAATTCATTCTATCTATTGTTAAAGAACGTGAATTTAGTCAAATTCTTGGTTTACAGTATTTCCAATTTGGCAATCGCGGAATTGACTTGATGAAAGTCCTGTATTTCTTTTAAATACTATTCACAAGTGTAAAAAGATAAAACAAGAGAGATTACAATGCCATTTGTATGGATAACTAATCACCATTCTACTCTGTTCTTCTACTATGTTTCAAATGCGGCAATTACTTCTTATGAAAAATCAAAGCATCTCATTTGCCTATTCAACCGCCTACAGCAAAACGAGAGAAAATCTCACCGATATGAGAAGAAAATAGTCTTTGATATATTAGATGTCGTTTACAATTGTCACATGTCTGAGAATCAAGCAGTTTAATTCAGAAAACTGCAATCCGTTAGGTTTTATTTTGTATGCAAACCCTTAAAATCCCTAGATGTATCCTCTAGAAAAATACCTTCCGCTATAAGTGACGTTGTATGAACTTAGCTTGATAGCGATATAGTGCCATCCCTATACCCAAATAACACCTTTGCGACTTCCTTTTGAATACGTTTGTATTCCTCTCTACTGATTTCCAGAAATAATGCTAATTGCTTCAACTGAAATTCCTCTATTTTTGAATTTCAGTTTTTATCTTCACATCGGGTACGTGAAATTTTACTACCTCATTGTTCAATATGAAAAACGTGCATAGCGAGTATCCTCACCATCCACTCTGCATGGTGAGGATATCCATTAAACCCTTAAAAATTCACGTTTTTTTGACCATATTCTCATTTGTTGCTTCAATGTTATTTGCTATACTCTTATGATACTGATTAAATTGAATCATTCCATTTTGTAATGGTCAATTGTGATACCATCTATTCCTTCAGTTCTAGAGCTAGTATTATGCTTTATATTTCTATATGCTAGTAGAATATTTTCTTTTAACGAATATACCGAAAGAATTCTCCTTCCTCAATTGCGTGAAGAGCGCTAACCCAGCAGTAGGTGGGAGATAAATTTCGATTTGGCTTACCCAAAAACTTTTGATAAATTAGCTATATGAACAAATTCAGAAAGAAATTGATTAAATCTTTACAAACATTTTTGGAGTGCTTAGCATTCCGGTTATTAATATTTACTATCTTCTTACTTATGGATCTAACAGATACACCTTTAAATACATTAGAATGAAGAGATTGGCTAGGTTTTGCATTAGGCGCAACCATTTTATCTATTGGGATGTTTACTTTAAATAAGTTGGATTTAAAATAAATATTTAGTCACTACTATATGTGGGCTGTATGCCCACAATCATTTAAAGTAATCTTTGCTATATCTTCTGAATCCATCGTACACTACAAACATTTCAATAAACTAACTTAAACACATATTGATAATTGTGTCGTCAGTTGTTCTAATGTGAAAGTACTTAGCCCCATCGATGTAATCATTGTGTAAGTAATAACTCTTATTCTCATGATGGTAGCCATTAGCTTCCAAGATCTCAAACAGCTTAATTTTCGTTTCATTCATATCAAACATAGATAACTGATCCACCCACTTAACAACTCCTTCGTATTAAATGAAATGTAATTCTTTATCCTTGTAATCTACCTCCGTAAATTCAGATAAATTATTTTTTTTCATTACCCATTCTTCTAAAATGTAACACGCTTCTTGTTCTCCTTGTTTTTTTACATTTTAAAATTGTAATTTTTGTTCATTTTCTAATTCAAATTTCACCTTCGCTTCTACAATCATCATTCATCTCTTCATTTCTTTATATTTTTCAAATATTCCATGCTTCCGAAGAGTATCCATTAAATGCCTAACTTTCCATTTTTCCTAAAGATAAGGCAATCCTCTTCATCTTTCTGAATTCATAATACTTACATATGTAGGGTAAATTCCTCATTGTGTACGGCTTCTTGTAATTAGGATGGTACTTCATTCGTCCCTGTACATCATATTGAACTTCCTTTGCTGATTACTAATAGCATTTTTGTTTAGTTTTATATACAGATGTGTTATTCTGTTATAGTACTCCTATCGGATTACACCAAAGATAACCATTTGTTCCTTTTAAACTGCCCTTGTTTACCCGCAAGGACAGTTGCTCTATTCAAATGGAGTTTTTATTCAGTTTTCTACTATCGGATTAAGTGTTGAACTAACATAGAAACTCCTATAGGTTTATGACTTAAAATACGACATTTTATACTCTATCCGATCCCCTTACTTGAGGTAAAAGGGCTCACTCTATTCAAGTAACGATTTTGTTCACTTTTTTGATACATTTATATGCTACATTGGATGTTAGTTTAATACATATTGAACTCAACAATATGTATTATTGCATTAGGATTTATTGTTAACTCATGATAAGATTAACAATAAACTTCTTATGTACCTAAAGAAAAGACGCTTTAAAGCATCTTTTCTTTATTTTTATCTCTCCTAAAAATAATATTTGAGATAACGCTATATTTTCAATAAAATATAAACTCCTAAAATTCGAATTCTATTATTTATAAGTGTTTTTCGTATTCTTTTAGTATTTTGTAGAAAGTATTTTTCTTCAGCCCAAGTAACTCCATAAATTGGACACTTGTTATTTCTACAAATTGAGAGGGTTTCTATAACTTCTTACGTCCACTGTTGCAAACATTCTATTTCCTTCATACTCTCAATCACTTTTTCGTCACTCACTATATAATAAACCTCATTTCCTTTTCGCTCATAGGAAACCATCTTAAACTGTTTTAACTTTATTAACTGCTGTGACATTGTAGATTGTGGAACACGTAGTAACTTCTGTAAATCAGATACATTTAATGGACCTTTCGAAATTAATTCTCGAACTATCATCAAACGCATAGGATGTCCAAGCATCCGCAATATATCTGCAGGTCTCTCGTAATCATTAATATTCATATAAAAAGCTTTTGGCATATTCACTTCTCCTTTTTTGGTGAGCATTTTCTTCATCCTAACATCATCTATTTGTTCCGCCAATGTCTTAGATACACAAGGGCCCCTTCAAATGCTTATATTTTTATAACTATATTATTCCCAAAGAAGCTCCCTATGTCCCCTTTGTATCTTACATTGCTTCAGATGTATTTTACTAAATAACTCATTTAGTTCTTTCTGTTTTATATTTTCTGGTACTTCTAATTCCCGTCCAAATATTTTCCTCCAAGCAATTTTTAATACTTTAATCTGCTGCGTAGAGACCGGAGTTTAAAGTTTTTCCTCTTTTTGCTGTTTCTTCAGATGCTCCGATTACAACAATCTCTTTTTCATACATAAATAATCCCCTTGGAATATCCTCTAGCAAGCGTAAATCATCTAGTAAACCGTTAAAATAGTTCCGCTGTCTTAAGGTAGATTTTCTTCTCTGCATAGAGTGCTCTATCTTTTGCAATAGCTCTGCTAGCTCAACAGTAGAAAGATCCACTTCTGAAAAAAACGCTTTTTTCTAGATAGACAATTACTTGCTCAACAAACGCATCCGAACGATCCCTCGAAGATCAGTGAGAACCCCCTGTTGTGAAGAGCATTCTAAATCTGTAAATACCATTCTATCAACACCCCCTTCAAAACCACTTAGTCTAATTACAACCCAAAACATCAGTATGTATGATTTAAAGTCCATAAAGTATATAGTAAATATATGACAATAAATATAATGTACCAGTATTAAAACCGGTATTGAGAAAATAGTAGAATGACAGATTATATATATATTTATTGTATAATATATATATAATCTGTCATTAAATCCCTTGTGTAAAAGAAAAGTGAGATACAGGAGCTCTCACTTTTCTTTTTGTTTGCACATAATTTTATTTCCCTCAACAAATGTTTAGGGGAATGAAATTAAAAAATCTAACGGAAATCCCTTCAGCATAAGACGATAGTTGCATATGTAACAGTTAACTAATTACATTTTATCATATTTAGTTCCCAAAATATTAAATCATTCCTATATTAAATACTACACTTATACGAAGGGAAATGGGAAGTTGAAAACGAGAGAGTTTCTCACCACAGAACAAAGGGAATATTTTTACGGAGTTCCTGAGCATAAGGACGAGAAAAATTTCGCATTATTGTACAATATCTGATGAAGAATTGCAAATTACAAATAAACAACGTGGTACAGCAAATCGATTAGGTTTTGCCATACAAATTGCTTACTTATGTTTTCCTGAGAGGGCGCTAGCTGCAAACGAAAAAATTCCAGGTTTTATTGTACATACGATTGCTAAACAATTAAGGATTTTACTTTCATCTATAGAAAACTATGCACGTGGACGTGATACAACTCGTCGAGAATATTTGAGGAAAATCAGAAGTACATTAGGATTTCGGACATTTACTTTAAAAGAATATCGAGAGTTAGCACGTTGGCTTCTCTCGATGGCAATAAAAACAGATCAAGGGCACCTTTTAGTAGAGTCTCTTATTTTTCAAAAATGAGGAACAGAAACATCATTCTACCAGCCATATACGCAGTTGGACATGTAGTATGGGCTGTACATGAACGAGCACATAGAAAGATTTTCAAACAATTAACAAAAAACCTTACTTCTTCTCAATATAAACAACTAAACAAATTATTAAGTGTAGGAAAAGGATACAAGTTTTCATATTTATCATGGCTTCGACAACCTTCAGGTGTTGTTTCTGTTTAAAATTTTCACAAGATTATGGATCGAATAAAATTTAATTTACCCTTAGATAACGGTAGAGAAGTGCCTCAGATTGAACTACTCACCACTTAACGTCCTTACGGACTGTTTGAAGTGGGAGATTCCTAAGTACAGAAGCCTAGTGGCTTCTAATTCATTAGGCTATCCCCGTAGTTCCTGCAGTTAGAAGCCTTAAAGCTTCATTTTTAAGATTGATACTTGCGTTAATATCTCTGTCGTGATGACTATTGCACTCAGGACAATCCCATTCACGAAGATTTAGATTCTTAACGTCTTTATTTTGATACCCACAACAAGAACATAATTGGCTTGAAGCAAATGTTTTCGATACGACAATGACTTGTTTGCCGTACCATTTTGCCTTATATTCCAACATAGTTCGAAACTGTGACCATGATACCTCACTAATTGCTTTTGCTAACTTATGATTCTTTAACATATTCGATACTTGCAAATCCTCTATACCAATAACATCGTGGTTTTTGATGATTTCAGTTGAGACTTTGTTTAAGTAATCTTTTCTAGCATTCGTCATGTATTCATGAATTCTAGCTACTTTTACTCGTTGTTTATTCCAGCGAGAAGATCCTTTCATTCTTCTAGAAAGAACACGCTGTGCTTTTGCCAACTTCTCTTCTAATGATCGAAAAAACTTCGGATTTTTATAGGTTGTTCCATCTGACAAAATGGCGAAATCTTTTAGTCCCACATCCATTCCAATGTAAGAATTTGTTTTCGGAAGTTCTTGCACTTCTGTTTCAACTAACAATGACACAAAGTATCTGCCAGAAGGGTTCCGTCTAACTGTAGCATTTACAATACGTCCCTTTACTTCACGACTTTTGGCAAATCGAACAAGCCCTAGTTTTGGCAATTTAATTTTGTTTTCTATAACAGCAATGTTTTCATTCGTTTGTTTTGTGGTATAAGATTGTACGTTGTTTTTCTTAGATTTAAAGCGCGGGGCGCTGTTTTGTTTTTTGAAAAAGCGTGTATAGGCATCCGCAAGGTTGCGAACAGACGACTGAATCGCAATACTATCCACTTCTTTTAGCCAAACAAACTCTTTCTTCATGGCAGGTAGTTTGGCAGAGCATGTACCATATGTCAAACCTTTTCCTGTTTCTTTGTATGTATTATCCCATAGAGATAGGAAGTGATTGAATACAAAACGAGAACAACCAATCGTTTTATTGATCAGGATCGCTTGTGCTTTATTTGGATAGATACGAAATTTATACGCTTTATTGATCATCCTTCGTTTCACCTCCATTTCGATATATGTCTATTATACACCAAACATACATTCGTTTGATAGTGAAGTGATTATGACAAATTGTCCGGTAACACTTTACATATTTCGAACAATTAAGATGACTTCCTGTCATCTCTTGTTCGAAGCCAATTCATCTCCCACCTACTCGCTGGACTACGTTCTTCACGCTCCTTGAGGAAAGAGTCTTCTTGGCTAAATTGATAAATTGCTACAGATGGCACGTGAAGGATCACGTTATTCTAACCAACATTTATATAGGTTTCACGAACGTAAACGACACGCCATCTTTATGGCTTTTCTCATTCATATATATGCTTTTTTAACGGATTAAGGAATAGAGCTGCTTGAGAAGCTAATAGGGAGAATGTTGAATCGTAGAGAAAAGAAACATAAGGATCATTTTCAAAGGGATGGAAAAGCGATTAATGAAAAAATTCGTTTATACGTAAAAGTTGGAAAGATCTTAATTGAAGCAAAAGAGTCAGAACAAGACCCATTTGAACCTTTACAATCTATCATTTCATGGGCACAATTTATACAATCAGTGGAACAGGCTGAAGAACTAGCCAGACCAACATAATTTGACTATTTAGATCTACTAGATAATTTTTATGGACATTTTCGGAAGCTTGCACCTAGATTATAGTCGATGAACATAATACTCATGATTCTTAAATATTTATTAATTACACTTGGAATTATTTTCTTAGCTATTCTGGGGTATATATGGTATCTTCCACATCGTTTCAAATAGCATTTTTATTAAAAACTTTTCACCTTTTAACTGGACAAGCATATGTTAGTGTATGGAGAAACCCTCCACTCATAGGAATCTACCTTTCTTGTCCAAGAGCACGTTATATATGTGCTCTTTTTTCATTAATAAGCATTTTTTTCGAAAGAATTATATATACTGTACTAAGAACTGAATCCACCGATTCTATTCACCCTCATAAGATTCGTGTTACATATTGAACACTGTTAAACAGTGTTCTTTTTTATGACTAAATAACGATTCTGTTTCGTTTCTAATCACTACAAGGCGTTTCGCTTGTTTTGAATACCTTAATATCCTATAATTATCTTGCACTCAAAAAATATTGAGCTGTTATACCACGACTCCCGGGAAACCGGGAGTTTTGATATATAATAAAGATTTTGTTGAGTTTCCCCTTACTTAATTACTTCGTATTTAATCCATTTCACCTCAGCTAACTGGTTAAGGCGATATTTGTAATTCCTAGTTGGTACAAATTCAGAGGTACAAAACATCTTACCTGTTGGAAGTTACCCTATAAAGTGAGAAACAAATAAAAATCCTATCACTAGAATAACAAGAGTGATAGGATTTTCGTTATACCATGGAAAAGGTTAATTTTTGTCATATTATTTTTATGTAGTTAAGATGCTTCTATCAAATAATGTAACAAATGTGACTCTCCCCATAAAGTTGCCGCTAAAAGAAGCGTATCTTTGCCTTGGATTAATTATTAACCCATAAGTTTGCCGTGAATGCTGTTGGTTTGTAATAAAGTTTGATTAAAATGCTTGGAGTATTTGTTGCTAATAAATAATTTTTTATAAAAAAGTTTAATCATTTTTCTACCCATGTTTTCTCAAAAAATCGCACCCTTTAATCGAATAAACCACTAATTATTTTGACTCTCGAAAATCTTCGATTGTAAAGTACACTACCTTTTCATCACGCGAAATGCGCCCTTGCACAACAATAGTCCGCGGTTCTATGTAATCAACTGCAGTTGGACTCATCTCGAAGAGATCGACGGCGGTCGTGCAACACCAGCAGGATAATCATCCCCATTATTACACCTAAGACGATGCCGGTCTGTGTGGTTAACAACCATGCCAATGGGTACTCTGGGGAAGGTGGCGCATCGAGTCGAACTGAAGATAAGGCGGAATAGAGGTTGTTGGAAAACAACGCTCCCGATGAAATCCATGCCGCTGCCATAGGGGGTAGAAACCACCTTGACCTACTGCTTCTGGATACTACCACCAGTATGCCCCACGCACCAGCAAAGGACCACACGCCTGTGCTCAATGACAGCAAGTGCCACCATACATCGCGTTCCCCCATGGTTGCTGGATCAATGCCGAAAGAGCCGCCTACCGCCCAAAACACCTTGATGACACCGAGCAGAATACAGCCGGCCGCGACGATCCTAGCCAAGATGATCTGCAGTTGTAAAGTATTCCCCGGCAACTCCTTGTAGTCAGTTGTACCACTCAGCGCCTCTGGCCAACGTGCCATTGCATACCCCGCCAATGCAAGCGGCAGGAAGATGCCGACCCCGAAAAGTGAGATCATGACGAAAATCTGCTCGTATACCCAGAAGTCGGCGGCACCTGCTTCTTGATCCCGTATCATAGCTGCAGGGCCCAGAAACGGTGCAATCAACAGCATGGGAACGAGTAAACCAGTACCAACCCAAATGGGTAGAGCAACCAACCACGCAGGTAACCGCTCCCCCCACGGCCTGCAAAACGCCATTGCAAGAAAGATACCAATTGCAGCGAGAACGGCGGTTACTGCGTTTATAATGCGCCAACTAGCGTCACCCATTTGCTCGGTTGGAAGGAAGAGACCAAAAGTCCATATAATTTTGATCAGCAGGTAAGGTGCTACTGATATTGCGGCACCATAACCGCAGATTCTACGCAACCTCATCAATCTGGAATACTTCCTCTCTGCACTAATTGTCATCTTCTCAGCTCCTTTACAAGCTCTAACTTACTTTGTTTCATAATTATTTATTCACAACTATCCTAATGCCTTGAACGCTTTTAAACCTTTCTTGTACAACTTTCAATTTTTTATATTTCCAAGACTTATATTAGTGCCTTCCTTACATAACATAGTTACTCTAGATTATCGAGAAAAATATCATAACTCTAAATTAACTTCGATTTCTCTTTGAATAATCTCCTCCTTAATTCCATTAAATGGCCCGATTATTGAACAGAATGACTCACATTTTTTGAAACGACTTTATTGTAAATCAAATAACTTTTTTGTCACTTTACATTATAAACACCATGACTTTATTTAAAAGCGACACTAGAAATATTCTTCAAATCACAACAAAATAAAATACTTTGCATCAAAACAAATTTTAGGTGTATATCCCTTACTACATTGATATTTTAAAATTAAGAAAGGAGTTCGAATGAAAACACTATTTTTCTATGATAAAAATCTTCAAAAAAATGAAGAACACGTAATACTTAATCCTATTAATTCGGGTATGGAAGCAAAATTTAATTCTATTCTTTCAAATCAAATGGGAATTTTATTGATTAATCCAATGAACCAAAGAAAAGTAAAACGAGTTTACACTTGATTGAATCAATCTATTCTTTCTCGCATCTATGTAAAGTTCAACTAGTTACTGGAGAAATTTATTATTGGCAAAAAATTATTGCTTTATTGGGAAAATAACTGGTAATTAACCATAAAAAGGTTCAAAGGATGATGCAGCGGAGAAACTGAAACTGCCATATCAAGATTACAAAAGAGAATCGTTCAGGAAATGTATTCTTCAAGACATGAAATGTCCTAGATGGAAGCTTTTAGTCAGCCTTCCCGCTAACTAAATTAACAACGGATATTACCTATCTAACGTTTGGTGAAAAGAGATTGTATTTGTCCTCAATCATGGATTTATTTAACGGTGAATCGTTGCTTTCTCAACCAGTGGTACTCAAAATACCTCGCTCTTAATTGACACATTGAATCGATTGAATTTACCTAAATGGGCCCTTCTACAAAGCAACCAAGGTTCAGTTTACACCTTGTATGACCATTACAAAGAATGCGACAAAAAGTATTATCCGAAGTATGTCCCGTAAAGGAACACCTGCAGATGACGCTCCAATAGAATACTTTCATTCCTTGCTAAAATGTGAAGTATTCTCCGCTAAGGAGTATCACAACTCCACAAACATTGTAATTGATATAGTTGGAAAACATATTAAAAGATACAATAAGACTCGCATTCAACAAAAACTGGGATACAAATCTCTTGTTGGGTATAGAAAACTTGTAGCCTAAAAAGAGGGGGATTTATTCCTCAGATTTTGGGTTCAGTGCCGTTTAAGGTATTTTTATATTCCGACTTTTAGAATCCCTCTATTTTAATCGAAAAGTATGGCTTGAATTTTTTCACTGGAACATTGAATGTAAGTGTGTCCTTTTCTAATCATATGCATAGCTTCTACTTCATCATTTTTTTGTATTTATAGTATAAATAGAATCCCACTAGTAATACATGTGCTATATTTTATCTTTATACCAGAACCAAAAATAGAGCAAGAATTCCTCCCTGCTCCTGTTAGTTTTTTATTATAGAGATTAACCTCCAGTGTTTCCATCTGCCATAGTTTTCACTAGAGCAGTAATTTGTTCTTTTCCTTGTAAATTTAATTTAGATAATTTTACTCGTCCCTGATTAATAATAAATAAAGTGTCAGATCTTTCTCCCTCTTGAATTAATAATTGACCTTTTATAAACCTTTTATGTCTTGTCATTGTGGCTACTTTAGAAATTTCTTCATCAGATAAGGAATTAAAGATTAGTACCTTTCTCGGACAAGGTAGTACCACACTCTTTTGCATATTTCCTCACCTCCCCTTTCTTTTTTCGCTAAATTTTGAACAATAGTATTTAAATTATTATATCTCTTCCTAAGGGCCGCACTAGTGAGCCAAATCACATCAAAAAATTCTTTTCATATAAAAAGTAACGAGAAATTATATAAGCTTCTCGTTACTTTTTCTTTTGCTATTCCTCTACTGGTGCAAATTGCTCAGTATCTTCTCCACATACTGGACACACCCAGTCTTCCGGTAAATCTTCAAAACTTGTTCCCGGTTCTATATCCTCATCCAGATCTCCAATTTCTGGATCATAAATATAGCCGCATGGTAAACAAATATATTTTTTCATTATAATGCCCTCTTTCTATTATCATATTAAGATTTTAATTTCTCTTTTACCTTGCTCATTATTTCACTTATATTCGTATTTTTTATATCACTCTCTTCTAATACTACTTGCTTTTCAATGGCAGACTTATAAGGGATAGATGCAGCAACTCCTTCTAATGAGATGACACCTATTATTTTATTATTTTTGATAAATAATCTTGTATATTTCTCTTTACCATCTTCTTCAACGATAGTTGTATCACATTGTTTTTCATCAACGAATCCAATTGAGAATAAAGATACATCGAACGCATTAAAGATAGTAGTTGGAATTGCTTCCTTATAAATTGCGGGATTAGAAACCATATTACTTCCTGCAATTTTCCCTTGATCCATTGCCCGTCCCCATAATCCACCAACTTCACCGTTTACTTCTGCTACATCTCCAGCAGCATATACAGATCCCACATTCGTTTCCATCTTCTCATTGACAACAATACCTCTATTTACATGAATAGGAGTATTGTTTACTAAAGAAATGTTAGGAGTAACCCCAATTGAATAAACAACACTATCACAATCTATTAGTTGTTCACCATTCACTTTCATTCCAGTTACTACTTCTTCTCCAAGAATGGAATCAATAGTCGTATTTAAATATACTTTTACTCCAGCATTTTCAATGTTTTGTTTTAATAGAAGAGAAACTTTTTCATCTAATTGTCTTCCCATTAATGTAGCGGCAACTTCTACAATGGTTACTTGTTTACCAGCTTTCATCATAGACCAAGCTGTTTCTAATCCCTGTACGCCTCCACCAATGTTTACAACATGCTTTTTATCTTCTAAACATGATTTAAAGTTATCTGCTTCCTGCATGTCTCTAATAGTAAAGACATTTTTTTTATTTATTCCATCTACTGGTAGCCTTCTATTATTTGCACCTGTGCAAATTAATAGTTTATAATAAGAAACTTTCTTTTTATTTGATGTAACAATATATTGCTGCTTTGTATCAATTTTTACTACCTTTGTATTTGTGAAAACCGATATATTATTATTTTGGTACCATTTTTCTTTTTTAATTAAAACTTTTTCGCTGTGTAAATCCGAATATAGCTCTTTTGATAGTTTAATTCTGTTATAGGGTAAGGATGATTCTTCACCAAAAATGAATATATTTGAATCCTTGTCCTGATCCCTAATTGTCTTTGCAGCATTTACAGCGGCTACTCCACTTCCTATAATTACAAAATTCTTTCCCATATTTTCACCTACGTTCCTCTATTAAATAGAGCTTAGTAATAAATCCGTAACAAACGTTGTTGCATGTTTGATTTGTTGTGTTTTTTCTTCATTCTTTGGAGAGAACCTTATACGAATAGGAAATTCAACATGAGTCATACCTGTAGACTTAATAACATTTGATGTACTTTGTACATTCATATTTGTTTCATTTAGGTAATCTTGTACTACCTCAATTGCTTCACCACTCCAACCGTATGACCCGAATGCTGCTGCGATTTTCCCTTCCAAGTTCATTCCCTTCATTTCTATTAAAATTTCTTCTAAATTTCCAATCATATCTGCGTATTTAGTTGACGATCCGATGAAAACTGCATCTGCTCCTTGAATACTCTCTAGAATCTTAGCTTTATCCGATTTATCAGCATTAAATACTGCTACTTTAATATTATCTGCTTCGAATGTTTCTTTAATGATATTCGCGATTTTTTTCGTGTTATTTTTAATGGTTGTATATACAATGGTTACTTTTTTTCCTTGTGTTGTATCTTTACTCATCTCTGCATATAAATCGATATATTTTTGGACATCTTGGCGTAAAATGTACCCATGAGATGGAGCAATCATTTTTACATCTAAATCTCCTAATGCCTTTATTAACGTCCTAACGTATCTTCTATGCGGATGAATAATTGCATTATAGTAGCCAATAAAATCTTCTGTAATATCTACATTCGCTTCATCGCTAAAAATTTCATTATTCGCTACGTGCGTACTAAAGATATCACATGGGAATAAAATTTTATCCTCTATGCAATACGTAATCATTGTTTCTTCTGTATGAAGATATGGAGTTTCTTTAAATTTCAATGTTTTCCCACCGATATCTAATGTATCTCCATCTTTTACAACTAAAAAGTTTCTATGATGTAATTTATACATTTCCTGCAACTCAGGTACTGCAATTTCTGTGCATACGATTGTAGCATTTGTAGCTCTTGATGCTAATGCCGCCAATCCACCTGAATGATCAGGTTCTGTATGGTTTACTACAATATATTGAATTTCTTGTGGATCAATTAATTCACTTAAATATTCTACAAATTCCCTTCCAAACTCTATATCAACTGTATCAATCACTGTTGGTTTTTCAGTTTTTATAAGATACGCATTATAAGTTGTTCCTTTTGCTAAGATTAAACGATGAAACGGTACTTCCCTATTATCAATTTTCCCTACCCAATATATATCTTCAGCTAGCTTAATTTCTCTATTCATGTTTTTTAATTCCTCCTCATTTTTATCTCTTAACAACAAATGTATTATAAAAATTTTCCTAAGATAAAAAGAGGACTTGAATCACATTTTGTAGTAACAAATAAAAAAATACTTTAGCAAATAAAAATTTACTAAAGTATTTTTTATCAAACGTTTATTTTGTAGCTACAAGAACTAAGGCCTGTCCAGTGGGTAAATACGCTTCCTTTTTAAAATTACCGAAAGTTTCTACAGTACGAAAACCACATTCTTTTAGCATGGACAGTAGTTGTTTTTTTGTAATAGGATATAACAGAATACTGTTTGCTAGTTCTTTATTATCCACATTCAAAGTTGCAGTAAATAATACTTTCTCTCCTTCAAGCGTATAATTACGCTTAAACGAAAAATGTTTCTTTTCTATTACTGGAAATTTAAAATCATTTCCGGTTAGCACTTTTTCATAATTTACAATTTGAATAATTAGTTTTCCGTCTGCTTTTAATTTTTCATAAGACCCACAGATAAAATTAAAGATTTCTTTCTTATTATCCAAATGGGCAAGTGTATTTCCAATACAATAAATACAATCAAATACTTCAGGAACGTTTTTAATTTCTTGCATGCCAAATGTATTTACACTAAATATCCCTTCATAAACTGCTGCTTTCTTCCGAATTTTTGCAGCCAGGCTCTCCTCTGGTTCCATTGCAGTAACAACAAAACCCTTTTCAACTAGTGCTTGGGCTACATTCCCTGTTCCTGCGCCCACATCCAGTATAGAGCTACCTTTTTTTAAATTAGAGACTATAAAATTTATTTGTTTCTCATTTGCAGGAAAAATTCCATCATAATATGGCGTTAACATTTGATAAAAAGTCATTATTTATACAGTCCTTTCAGGGGATAGGATTCAAATCATAATCAATTACTACCCGCACATAGCAGGATAATATATATATGAAATTGAAAGAAACTATTAGAGTCAGTTTCCTTATCAAAATATTACTAAACACTCACAAATTTACTATAATAATTATCACAGTAATGCTCTAGCTAACATTATTACTGAAACAAAAAAATAAATAGAATTTATACTCTCTAAAATCCCCACTTTTAGAATAGAAATATTTCTACCATAAAGTAATATAGATCGTATCAAACTTGGTATAAAGGCAATGGTAAACCACGGTGATACAAGTAAAGTCGCGATCACAAGGAAAGAATGATATCCCCATGAAACAAAGCGATACGTTGGATTCTTTTTCTCACGAATCATCGTCTTCACAAAAAATGTACTTCCCATAAAATATAAAAATGATACAGTTGCAACAACCCATATCTTCTCATCAACTGTTTTCATTGTGAAATAATAACTAATGATTCCCCCTATACAAAACAAAATAATAGCGCACATGTCATTTAGTAAAGCTCGTTCGTTTTTTTTGCGAGAAAAGTAAATATTTACAAAAAAACACGGGAGCATAATAATGGAAAAAAACATAATACGCCATTCATATATAAGAGCGATAATCGCACAGACACAAGCCACACTAAAATAAATAAAGAAAGAATGTAAATAATGCTGTTTTCTTGGTTGTTTTACGTACATTAATAAAGGATATGTGGCTAAATACACAAACAACCATGCTAAAAAGAGCGGTATATGATACCAGGTCCCTTTACCAATTAAAATTCCCAAAATAAATGGAATAAGCAACATTCCCCATGCTCCATGCTGCTTTGGAATAATTAACTTCATTCTTCCAACACCTTTCCCAAAAGTTTTTTATCAACAATGTCATAAACTGATATTCACACAAGAATTCATGTCATAAACCCTATAAAAGCGATATTCCAATAGTTTTTTAACATTCTATGCTACTGAATCAAACAATGAGCTTTAGAACAATATCTATATAGGATAAAGTGACACTTTTATCAGTCATTATTTTCTTCTTCCCCCATCTAAATTCTTTGCTTTCGCTGTTTTTTGAGGCGGAGGTATTACTAGGAGTAAGCTTTTTATTAAAAATAAACTATATTGGAAAAAAATACTGTGAGTGAAATCACTGCATTATGATTTCATACCATTCATTTTCTATGTCTATATTTAGAGCAGCATATTCATTTAGAAAATAATATTCTATTTTCACGTGCAATTGCACAAGCTTAAATAACAAAAAAAGTGAATCCTTAACTTGGTAGTTGTAAGGAACTAAAGCAAAAAAAATGGGACATAAGTCAAAAGTGCTCATGTCCCATTTTTTATACGTTATTTTTCTGTTTTCGTAATACTTTTGGAATGTATACACAGTATGGTTCACTTTCCATGTAATCACCCGTCATGGCAAAAGCTCTAGATCGAGATCCTCCGCAAACATATCGGAACTCACAAACCCCACACTTCCCTTTATACTTGTCCGGATTACGCAAATCTTGGAAAATAGGGGCGTTTCGATACATATCAGCTAGCGGTGTTGTTCGAACATTCCCGGCTTTGATAGGTAATAGCCCACTTGGATACACATCCCCAATATGAGAGATAAATACAAAACCATTTCCATCATTCACCCCTTTTGGAGCACGGCCAAGTCCATCAATCTGCCCCGTCATTCCGTTCATCAATACATCCTGATATTGAATATCCTGATTTGTCTTTTTATTCTCTCGTATTTTTTGTTGAATCACAACACGTCTGTAGTGCTGAGCAGCCGTTGTTTTAATATCAAAAGAAACTTTTTTACTTAATTGATATAGCCATTGGAATACTCTTTCATGTTGAACTGGTGAAATCATATCCGTTTCCTTTCCACGTCCCGTTGGAACTAAGAAAAATACACTCCAAAGCACACATTCTAATTCCTCTACTAATTTTGCCATGTCTTCAAGTACATTCACATTATAATTAGAAATAACAGTATTAATTTGAACAGGAATCTCCAATTCATGTAAATAACGAATCGCATTTATTGTTAATTCAAATGATCCCTCTACGCCCCTAAAATGATCATGTATTTCAGCTGTTGGCCCATCTAAACTAAATGCCCATCTAGCAATCCCTACTTCTTTTGCTTTTTGAATGGTTTCTTTCGTAACGTTTGGAGTAGCACTTGGTGTCATAGATAATCGAACACCCTTTTTTATCGCATAATCCGCAATATCATATATATCCGGACGCATTAACGGATCACCGCCGGTAAAAACAAGCATCGGATTATTCATTTCATATATATTATCAATTAGTTTTTTACCTTCTTCAAATGTTAGTTCAAGAGGATGACGATGATATTGAGCTTCCGCACGACAATGAAGACATTTTAATTGGCATGCTCTTGTTAACTCCCATATCACAATAAACGGATTTTCGTTAAAATTACGATTAATCAAAATTAAACCCTCCTATCAATTTATATCCCCATTGTAAAGTTATATAGGCATTCCTGCAGTGAGATACATCACGCATGAATAACAGGGCAAATTAACGCTATACTAGCTTATGATATTTACCACATTTTTTCGTTATGTAAAAAACATTCACATTTTCTGTCACAAATGTGACTTCTTTCACAGCTTAATTGAGCGACTTGATATAATTTTTTATAATAGGAATATGCCTGAAATTATTAAGGAGTTGTACATATGAAAGAAGACATGATCAAACAGCATTTACGGGAAGTCTCCCTCTTTAAAGAACTTTCAGAAGAAGAGCTTCAGCCTATTGTCGATATTTCACATATACGAATTTATAAAGCAAAGTCATTTGTATTTATGCAGGGTGACATACTTGATCGTGTGTTTTTTATCCACTCAGGCAAGATAAAAATTCAAAAAACGGATGTAACCGGTAAAGAACAAATTGTTTCTGTGCTTCAAGCTGGAGAAATGTTCCCCCATGCGGGTTTCTTTCGAAAAGGTACATTCCCAGCACATGCCGAAACACTTGAATCTGCACAATTAATTGTTACTCCAATCGCTGAATTTGAAAAAATTTTGATTCATTATCCTGAATTATGTATAAAATTATTTAAGGTTCTTGGAGAAAAAATCGTAGATCTTCAGGATAGATTAGAAGAGCAAATTCTTCATAATACGTATGAAAAAATTATTAAGTTATTACTTCGCTTATGTAAATCCAATGGTATACAGGTAAATGAGAAATATAAACTAACGATTCAATTTACAAATCGAGAACTAGCCAATATGATTGGAACATCGAGGGAAACGGTTAGTCGTACAATTACTCAATTAAAAAGAAAAAAAATAATAGATATTGATGAAAACGGCTGTTTCATTATTATTTCAGATAAATTGGAAGAAGAAATCACTTAATTGAACGCAAATTATCTCATGATTTATTGATATACCCCCACCTCTCTTCTTTGGCTTCCTTAAAATCTTGAGGTGGGAATCTTAATCACCCTGAAATAGTGGGATAAAAATTTTTCTTTTTCACAGATCGTATCATTCAATTCTCTCTTTTAAGCTCTATATCTTAATTCTTCTTTTTGTACAGCGTCCTTCACTAATACTTCCTATTTTTTCTCTTCAAATTTTCAAAAATCACATGTGTGATTTACCTCACTCCTTATTTATTATCTCTATGTTACATTGTTATTGAGAATTAATATCACTTATTTCCGAGGTGAACGTGATGACAAAAATGATTGATTTTAGTCAAACCGTTTTTGATTTAGCTAACAAGCATCCTGAAATCATCCCTATCTTAAAAGAATTAGGCTTTGAACAAATAGCGAAACCTGGCATGCTGCACACGGCCGGACGTTTAATGACTATTCCCAATGGATGCCGGATGAGGGGAATTTCTTTCGATGTAGTAAAAAAGACTTTTATAAATAATGGATTTAACATTAAAGAATAGAGGAGAATTTTTATGAGCGAAATCATTAACAATCGTGAACAAGAAAGTATAAATAAATTCGAAAGACAAGCTATCTTAAAGAAAATTATTAAAAATCTTCATAACGGAAAAAGTGTGGAAGAAGTAAAGGCCCAATTTGAAAAAGCAGTCGGGAATATTACCGTAGCGGAAATTTCAAAGCTTGAACAGGCACTTATGGAAGAAGAAGGAATTCCTGTGGAAGAAGTACAACGTTTATGCTCAGTGCATACAGCTATTTTTAAGGGGGCAATTGAAGAAATCCATCGATCCGATAAACCTGAAGATCAAGCTGGACATCCAGTTCATACATTTAATCTTGAAAATAAAGAAATTGATAAACTTGTTAACTTCAAACTTCAACTTCACTATGAACGTTTCGAGAAAAAAGATAGTAAAGAAAACATTTATAAACTCATCGAAGATTTAAATCTGTTGTTGGATGTGGATAAACACTACAGCCGTAAAGAAAATTTGCTGTTTCCCTATTTAGAGAAATACGGGATTTACGGCCCGACACAAGTAATGTGGGGCATCGATGATGTCATTCGTAACGCGATCAAAGATGTGAAACAAGCATTAACTAACTATAATGGAGATAAGAAGACGGTTTTAGACGGCATATACTTTGTCATCCGTGAGATAACTGAAATGATTTTTAAAGAGGAAAATATTTTGTTTCCGATGGCACTTCAAACTCTTACGGAAGATGAATGGATTAAAATCGCTCATGAAAGTGATGGAATTGGCTATTGCTTATCAGATCCTGCGGGTGTATGGAAACCTCAAAGAAAGACTATACAAGAGCAGGCTATATCTGAAGGATTCATTCGTCTAGAAACTGGCATACTATCTTTAAAACAACTAGAGCTGATGTTGAACCACTTGCCTGTGGATATTACGTACATTGATCAGGATGATGTTGTACGCTACTTCTCTCATGGAAAAGAACGAATCTTTGCTCGCACAAAAGCGGTAATTGGTAGAACAGTTCAAAACTGCCATCCTCCAAAAAGCGTTCATGTCGTTGAAAAGCTCTTGGAAGACTTTAAATCTGGAAACAAAGATTGTGAAGATTTCTGGATTAAGTTCAAAGATAAATATGTTTACATTCGCTATTTCGCTATACGAAGTGAAGATGGAGAATACTTGGGTACCCTTGAATTCACACAAAATATCAATCCAATTCAAGAAATCCAAGGGGAAAAACGGATTCTCTCGTAAGTTATGATTGTCATAAGCTCCTTGTTTTTTTATAATTATTTTTCAAAAATGAAATTCTCTTCACTCTCGTTATATAAAAGGTATCAAGAAGAAAAAAAGGAATAAAAAATCTTGCTGTTAACGTTAATAAGAAATCACCTGAGATAATTACACAATTTAGATAAACGAATCAAGATATTTTCTAAATTTAAATCAAATCTAATACTGGGAATATGGATACTAAATTTACTCTCAAAAGTCGAAACCTAACTGCATACCTTTTGAAAATAAACATAAGAAAGACGTTCTACTCATAACCTTATCAAGACCTAAATTAAAAAAAGATAAATAAATTAAAGGAGATTACATATTTCATATGACTAATATGTAATCTCCTTTCTTATTCCACAATCGCGCCCGATTGTGGAATAGAGAAAATAGTTGTTAAATATGCGCATATTTAACAACTATTTTCTCTATTTCATGTCGTGGGTTTTCATTTTATCCAATTCTTTTTGTATCTTCTTATGAAAATACTTTCTACCTAGATTCCATTCTATACATAAGAAAAACATCCCTAATAATAGATAAAGGATAAAACCAATAGTACTTTCAATACGATTCGTTATAAACAACCATGTCAGAAATACAATATGTGCTACTGGTAAAATTGCCCCCCAATAGATATTGTTTCTACTTGATAAGAAAAATTGAACAGCTAAAATACAAGCATAAATAAGAACCATTATTCCCCATCTCTTTCTTGTTTATATTTTTCAATAATCAATTTTGCATCTTCTACACTTATCCGATCATCAATCGACAGGCTCTTGATAAATTTAATAAATTCCTCGTTTTCTACGGCATCATTCATTTTTATTTTATTGATTAATCGATCAAGTTTAAGTCTTACTGTTGGGTATGATACCTCATAAACTTTTGCAATCTCTTTTAAAGAACCCGAATGAAGTACTAAGTTTTTAACAAACTCTAAATCCTCATTTTCCAAGGCTAAAATCCAGTTTGGAATATTATTAATATCCACAGCTTTGCCCTCCATTTACTTTTATTAATATTAGTTTAACATATTTTTGAATAATATTAATAAAATATTAAACTTTATTAAAAATAATTTTCATAATTTGTTTAATTAATTATAGAATAAAAAGAACCCATTTGAATTAAGTTACTCAAGTGGGTATTGCTTCACAATCTGGCCCGATTGTTGAAGAAGGAGAACAACGTGCTCCTATTGACTATAACTTCTTATATACATCTGCGTAAGCTACTTTCAGTTGTTCTCTTAATTTCTTGTTTTCATCTTCTAATTTTTTATTTTTCCTTTTTAGGGAAGCAATCAGGGCATCCTTGTTACTTTCATTCATTTCTCGCTTTACTTGTTTCGGGGTAGGTACTTGTGATTGTTGGTTTCTTAGAGTTTCAATTCTTGAACGGAAATCCTTGTTATTGTAGAGTGTTGCCTTCGATACACCAGCTTCTTTAGAAACACTATTGAAGTTTATAGTCTCATTGGCTTTTATGAGCCTTTTTATTGCTTCATCTACTCTCTGATAGGTATTTGCTTTTCGTTTGGCATGAATCGCTTTCAAATGTTCAGAACGGTCATATCCGGCCATTTTTAACACCTAACTTTCGTTTCATGCGGTCTTGTCTACCAAAGATAACATTTCCTTCTTGGAGGGTATTTAAAATGTTTTGATAACGTAGTAAATTATTTTCGTTCTTCTCCGCAATATCTTCTCGACCTCGTTGTTTTGCTATTTCAATTGCCTTCCTGGTTGTTTTAATGTGAAGTTCATACTTTTGTTTATCTAATTCTGAAAAGCCAACAGCTAAATCCTTACATGGTGTTTGGTTAACACCACAAGTAAGACAAGGTGGTGCTTCCATATGAGGGCAACTTCCATTTAATCGAGCGTGACATGTTCCATAAGGGTTGTCCATCGCATTTAACTTATGATCCTGCCATAAGGCATCCAATATATCTGTTGGAATATCTTCTCCTGCTTTAATTTCTTGTACTTCACCATTTAAGTCAAAACTAAAAACACCTTGTTTTATGACTGACTCAAACGCTTTTCTTTTTGTATCATCTAATAGCTTTGCATACCGTAGGGTCATTTCAGGTGATGAGTGAGCCAATAACTCTTGTACTGTTAGAATATCCGCACCACCATTCAACATTTTTACTCCATAAGTATGTCGGAACTGGTGAGTTTTGAAGTGAAATAAGTCGCCATTTTCATCCTTAATGTTTTTTTGATGTGCTAATTGATTTAAATAATCTCTAATAAAACCTTGAGTAAATGGTTTACCTTTTCGTGTACCACGATAACGAACAAAAACATACCCTTCGGGATTGTTGTCTTGATTGCTAAGTTTTTTGGATTTCTCGATAAGGACCGCTAGAATATTTGCTAATTCATCATCAATTGGAATTCTATGCCCTTTTACATATGTTTTTTCAATATCCGTTTCAATAGAATATTTTCCATTGAGTTTTACTAAGCAATCAGAAGTTAAACCTAATACATCAGAAATTCTAAGTCCTGTTTTAAAAGCAATCCATATCACCGGTATAACATCACTATGTAGATCATTGAGGTGAGTAAAGAGTTGCTCTAATACATAGTCAGGTATATAGTCAATTTGATCAATTGATTTTTTTCTTAACTTCGGTTTATCTTCTGGAAAAATCAATAATCGTACAGGCGTTTCAGGCGCAATGTCGTATTCATATCGCTGAATATCTTCAAGAAACTTTTGTAAGATTGACAATGCTGTATTTATATATAGCTCAGGATGCGAGTTCCGTTGTTTTAAATTATTTTTAGCGTATTCATGTAAGTGTTTAATATACTTTTCAATATGTGTTCTTTTTAAAGGCTTTAAATTCTTCCATGCTGGTTCTAATGAAAATATAAAAGTAAAAAACTTTGGTAAGTAATTCTGATAAATCGTTGCTCTACCGAATGAAAAATTATTTTTGCTAAGCAATCGCTGTTTAACATACTTTTTTACTTGTTCTTGAACCTTTCTGTCAATCTTTGAGAAATCGAGGTAATAGTTGGGCCTGCTTTTGTTATAATTAATATCGTATTTCTCATGTAAAATACGAACGTCCCATCTATCTTTTTCCCATTCATCTTGTTTATCAGTGTATTGGGAGAGTGTAGTATAAATAGTTCTTAGAAAAGCGGCTACTGGGGTTTTAATATAACTATCATAATTGAATTTTTTTCGATTATAATGAGTTTTAATTCCTTTATTATGCAACCAAAACAAATACTCTTTTTCAGTTTTATCGATATCCAACTCCAATAGGGATGATTGTTTGGCATATTTCTCGTTTAAGAACTCCGACATTCGTTTTAACGGTGCATTATTACCATTAAATATAGTCTTAATTGTCCATAAATCGTTAAACAATTGCTGATAATAGACATATTTCACTTCTAAATTGATTGAAGGATTGCAAAATCGAAAACGAACATTTTTGGCTGGAAAGTTATGGTTTGTTATCAATTCTTCGAATTGCTTGATTCCACCGATAAAGTTAATATTCCATTCGTCATTAACTAAGAAGTAAGGATTATTTACTTGTTCAATGGAAACAGAACCATCTACATGTATTATTTTTTCGTTATAAGCTGAAAGTTCTCGTTGTAAACCTTCGTGAAAGTCCATGTTTTCTACCTGAACATTTTTGATTTGTTTCATGCAATAATTCCTCTCAATTATTTTTATTTATGTTAAATTCGGACTGTGCTTTATTCCAATCTTCTCTAATATCTTCATCCGAAGGATGTAGGTATAGGTTCATCGTTGTTTGAACTTGAGAATGTCCTAATCGTTCTTGTACTTGCTTAATATCCTTTGTTTTCTGGTAGAAAATTGTAGCGTGTGTATGACGAAATAGGTGAGGATGTAGGCTTATCTCTGTTTTCTTTTTTAAACGCTTAAATAGAGACTCAACGTTCCAATATTCCATTGGTTTTCCCACATCTTTTCCTCTCAGTTTTACAAAAACAAAGTTTGAATCCAATTCTAATTCATCAAGCACTTCATACAAGTAATCATCATATAAATCCATTAAGGATGGTGATACATAAATTTCACGTTCTCCTGTTTTTAACATCGCACCGTTTTCTAATTCCCCTCGTTCCACCAAACGAATCCGATGCCCTTTTTTATGGTCATAAACAAAATCCTCCATGAAAAGAGAGAGAGCTTCTCCAATACGCAATCCCGTTTCAAATAACAGCTGAATTAAGAATTTATCTCGTATATTAGTAGTTGCTTGTAATACTTGTTGTACTTGTTCTTTTGTGAGGGTTTCTACTTTTTTGCGTGGTTCTTTTAACTTCAATATGTTTCTGTTTGATGGCTTGTCCCTATTAACATGGTGTAAAAAACTTTTGTAACGTGAGTATCCTCCTGTAAATACTTGCTTCATTAACTTTTCCATCATGTCATTTTGTACTTCTTCATTTCGATAGAGGTATTCATAGAAGTTTGCTATAACGGTAATTGTATGGTTAATTGTTTTTTCCGTTCGCTTTGCTTTCTTTTGTTGGAGAGGAGTAACATTTGAACTCTGATAGGGGCTTCTTAACCACCCTACAAAGTCAACTAAATCTTCTAATCTAATAAACTTGTAATCTTTGTTTGTTTCTTCTAAGTAGGTATAAAAATGTTTTAAGGAATAACAATATGCTTTTTGAGTATTAGGTCTTTTCCCTGTCTTATCTAAATACTTTATATATTTCATAACTGGCATTACGGGGAATCCTTCTTGATCCAGTAATATGTATCTTTTGCTGTTATTCTCTAAGACAACCTCTTGCACCCTCATAGTACTTCACCCCTAAAAGATATTAACGTTCGGTCTAAAGACCTCAGAACGTATCCCATAGTGGGATACGTTCTCCACCTTAAGTATACATATTTTTCTAAATATTATATACATATTGAACTGTATTTTTAATATCTGTATAACTTATCTAATATGTATAAGAAAAGAGGATATATGCTCATATATTGAACATAATATCCTCTTCCTAGTTTAGTCTATTTAACCAAATGGATAGAACGTCTTTTCACTTATACATATATCAATTTTTCACTTATTCATTTTGCATTACAATTAAAAAATCGATAAATTCATCTTCATTTACAGGTTTACTGTAGTAATAGCCCTGAATTAGATAACATGCATTACGTTGTAACACTGTTAATTGTTCCTTCGTTTCTACCCCTTCTGCTATCACTTTCATGTTTAAAGTATGAGCAAGTGAAATAATGGTTTGTATAATTTCATCTCCATCAGTAGAAGTTCCGATCCTATTAACAAATTCTCTTGGAATTTTTAAAGTATCAATTGGATAAAGAGGCAGATACGCTAGTGAAGAATAACCTGTACCAAAATCGTCAATTGATAAATGTACACCATATGATTTTAATGCTTTTAACTTCGATAAGGTTTCTTTTTCATCTATCATTGCTATTCGCTCTGTTAATTCTAAATCAATCGAATTAGCAGGTACTCCTATCTCTTCTATAGTAGATATCATTGTTTGAACAAAATCTTTCTGTTCAAACTCTATAGCTGATAAATTTATCCCCATCTTTAGATTTGAAAAACCCGTAGAATGCCATTCTTTCAGTTGTCGACACGCTTTCTGTAACGTCCACTTCCCAATTGAAATAATCTGCGCCGTTTCTTCTGCGATAGGTATAAACTCAAAAGGAGAAATCAGCCCAAGCTCTGGATGTTGCCAACGTATTAAAGCCTCTGCACCAATAACCTTACCTGCCTTACTATCAATTTGTGGTTGATACAATAAAAACAACTCATTATTTTCAATTGCATTTGGTAAATCCTGTTCTAATCGTAATCGACGGGTTACTTTTTGAGATAATGTCTCGTCATACATACAAACAGCATTGTTACCTTTTTCCTTTGCGCTATACATGGCGATATCAGCATGTTGTAAAAGTGTAGTAATATTTATTCCTCCAAATGGATACACTGCTATTCCTATACTAAGAGATAAGTAAAAACTATGCTGATTTACAATAAATGGTTCTTCAGTTATGCGAAATAGAGTTTTACACAAATCCAATAGCTGTTGCTCTGTTTGGTTATGGACAATGATCGCAAACTCATCACCACCTATTCTTGCTAGAGGAATAGTCGGTGACAGACATGTCCTAAAACGTTTGGCAACTTCTTTTAAAACCTTGTCACCAATCGAATGACCCAATGTATCATTAATAGTCTTAAAGCGATTTAAATCAATATACAGGAGCCCAAACTTATCCTGTGTTTTTTGTGCACGCTTAATGGATCTATCTAATTCTTGTTGGAAGAATATACGATTTCCAATCTCCGTCACCGTATCATGGAATGCAAGATAATTTATCTCATCCTGTTGTTGTTTCATCCTCGTTATGTCTTTTACCATTACATAGCTCCCAAAGATTTGTCCTTCTATCATAATAGGAACTATAGTGACATACCAAAAGAGCATGTCCTTCTCATTGTTATTTTTCACACGTAACTGTAACGAAGATGAACTACATCTTCTTCCTTTCTTTATAGCTGCTTCCAATTCAGATTTATCTTCATCTAAAAAAATAGAGAAGCACTCTTTCCCTATTAATGCAGCACTGTCTTTTCCTAATAACATACTTCCAGCCTGGTTTATATTTAATACGGTACCAGTTGAATCAATCGTTAAAATAGGATCCGGATGATACTCATATAATGACTTAAATCTCTCTTGATTTTTTACCAAATCATTAGATTTATTTATTAAATCCCTTGTTCTTTGAGATACTGTTTGTTCTAATTGATTATTAAACACTTTTAATGTTTTAGTTAACTCTTTGTTTTGCATCCGTACGATTGTATGACGAATCAGTACAAATACAAAAGCAATACAATTGCCTGTAATCAATGTAGCTGAAGAAGTTTGCTCTTTCAAAGTAAAGCCAATTAAGACTGCAACTGCAAGATAAGGGAATATACCAAGAAGTTTTTCTCCAAATGTCGGATTAATAATAAAATAATTTCTTTTAGAAGAAGTATTCTTTGGGATTGTAGCAGCAATAGCGATAAATAATAGGAAAACTCTATACAAACACCTTAAAAATATAACTGTACGCTCTGACAAATCATCCTGTAAGTAGAAATACAAGTAGTCCGTAATAGCCAATCCAGTTAATACTAGGATAAAAATAAACAATTTACTTTTTGCATTGAAAATAGCAGGTCGAAAGATTAGTGTAACTCCAAGTAATAGAAGCAATAAATCTATAATCGGAAAAATAAATGAGAGAAAAACATCTCCAATTGATAAGAATAAGATATTTGCAGATGGTTTATTAAATAGGTACCACTCTAATGTAAAAATAGCAGTAACAACAATGCATAAATCACAAAGTAAATACGCTTTCTCCCACTTGTTACATTCCATCATAATTTTATAAAAGAACGCAAAGAGAAAGAAGAATAAGAAAAACAACAAAAATACATCAGAGATATTAAAATTTTGTATTGGTAATTCTACATTAAGTACTTGAAAAGCAGATATGAAATTCCCTATCAAGAAACACCCTATCGCAATAATAATGCAAACCCAAAATACTCCTAACTTAATTTTTCTGGATAATATAGAATACAGTAATGAGATAAATACAGTAGTTTCAACAACTAAAGATGATAGTCGGATATTAAAATCTGATACGAAATAAAGACTCGGAAAAATAAATAAAAATATAAAGCAAAAACTTATATAAGCTATTAAAGCCAATAGCAATACATAAAATTGCACATATGCATGTTTACGCAATGGACTCCACCTTCTTGAAATTTTTCTATACTTTTATTAAGAAATGTCTTGATAGTGGCACAACTCCTACTAATTAAAATGTGTGCTACCTATTATCCATATTATGACCTTTTTAAAAGATTTCTTTCTACATACAACAGTCTTATTAACTTTTTGTAGATGTTTACAATTTTCAATACTGAGAATTCAAAATAGGATACGTTGAAAAATGTAATTTTTTTAAGCATTTTCGCATCGTAAATTTGGATGGCACAACTTATCTACTCTTTAAATATGAGATAGAATCTCATCCTCTATTGAATTATAGTTAGTTTCTAACTGTCACACTTAAAAAGGAATGAAAAGATACTATCATTAACAAAGAAGTTCGAATTAGTTCACGACACAAACTGTAACTATTATAGTTACAACTTAGACTGATGTCAATTTCAAATTACAGATTTTCCGAACGGGAACGCCCACTACGGTGCGATAGCACCCACTTTAGGGGTGGGATGAGAGTGAGGTCAAATGCGATGTACAAATAAAACACCGAAGGTATGTTCTGTATATCAAGAATTTGAAATGGTATAATTTTCATAATAGACAAGTGAAAGTCTCTAAAACAATCTTGTTCTCTGAAAACAGAATACATATGAGGTTGGAGTAACAAATTCTTATACTCCGTAATATGTATTGAATCGTCAAGCACAAGATGCTAAAACACAATTGAGAACGCACTATCTGACTTGTTTGGTAATAGAACGAGTGCCGTGTCTGCTATATGCACTGGATACGGAGTGGTGATGGCACACCGCAATCTTACACGTGAGCGATACTAGAAATAGACTTCGCCTTTGGTAGCAAGAATCCCATTGAAATTAGATTGATGACATATACCGTACAGATAACTTAAATTATTAGTACATTCGACAACAATCGAATATTTTCTGAATCTTCTTGAAAAAGTTGTAAAATCACTCCTTTTTTACTCCTATTTTGCTATGATAGTTACAATTAAATTTGATTTGGATATTTCTATAGGATGGAGGAGTATATAATGAGTGTTTCAGTAAAGGAAAATGAGCAATTAACCTCTCTATTGAACGACTGGTATCGATCTATGCTATCCCAACAAGTTATAAAAGCTACTAATCTAAAAAAGAAAATTGATGAAAAGATTAGTAAGTTAAGCATTGAACCAAATCAAGAACGTCAGGATCAAAATTTGTTACTGTATTACTCACTACTTGAATTTCGCTATACGGTCTTAACAGATAGTCTTGGTATTCAACAAAATAGTTTTGATGCTATTAACGATTATGATATGCCTTCAGACCGTTTTCTACGCTTCTATTATCACTTTTTTAAATCCATTCATTCCACTTTTATATCAAATTATACTGAGGCAGAAGAACATTATAAACTGGCAGAAAAATTATTAGTAGATATACCAGATGAAATTGAACATGCTGAATTCTACTATAGAATTGCCACTTTTTATCATCATACCTATAAAATGGTTGCTTCTATTGAATACGCAAATAAATCAAGAGCAATCTTTTCGAAGTATGAAGGTTATAAAGTAAAAACAGCTTTTTGTAATAGCTTACTAGGTGGCTGCTGTATCTATTTAAAGCAGTACGAACAAGCCGAAGAATATCTATATTCTGCAATTGATTTACTCAAAAATAATAAGGAAGTAGATTCCTTGTTATATGTAAAAAGTACCATAGGGTGGCTCTATTCTGATCAAAGCATGTCTACTTTAGCTATTCGTCATCTTTCAGAAGTAACAGATAAAATCCCTACACACTTTAAGGCTATCTTTTTACAAGCTAAGGAACATTATAAATTAGGGGAACAATCGATAGCTAGCACACTCATTGATAAGGGATTAAAGATTTGCAGAGAAATTCATAACGAGGAATATATACATCACTTCTTTATTTTAAAAAGATTAAACGAAAACATTCCATTGGAAGAATTAGAAAAAATCATTCAAGAAGGAATCTTATACTTTGAGAAAGAAGAGTTATGGGAATATGTTGTCGAATACGCTGAATTATTTGCTACAAAATGTAGACAATTAGAGAATCACAAAAAGGTAAGTGACTATTTCCAAATTTGTTATCAAGCAAGACGAAAATCAATCGAAAAAGGAGTATTAAAATAATGAAAAAATTTAGCTTAGTATTATCAGGTATTGCTTTGATTGGAGCTTTAACGGTAGGAGTTTCTCAGTATTCTAAAACAGATCAGCTTGCTACTCATGGACATTACCCTACTCCTTCATATAGTGTTGGCGATTATGGTGGTGCACCACAACAAATTTAATGTAAGTGCATGTAAAATATGAACTGCGCTTTTTCTGCAGCTTTCTTTTTTTAACATAAGTTTTATACTTCAAAATTTGCCATGCATTACAAAAGATTAACTACCATCTAAAGTAGTTAATCTTTTTATAAAACAAATATAGAAAATACATACTATAATTTTTACTATGATATAAGATTTCTAATTCCCGTTCTTTAACACGCTTTCTAGTATTCTATCCTAGAATCTGAACTTATATCTTAAACCCACCGATTAGTTCTTGTAGTTCTTCCGCCATCTGTGCTAATTGTATTGCTGAAGAATTTATTTCTTCCATAGAAGCATGTTGTTCCTCAGATGAGCCAGCTATCGTTTGCATGCTTGAAGAATTCTCTTTTACAGCCATAGCTATTTGATCAATTGATGTATCGACTTTCATTGCATCAGTTGTCATTTTATTTGATAGTTCCACCATACCATGCACTTTTGATACAATATCATTTGCAGATTTTGAAATCTCATAAAAACTTTGTTTTGTGTCATTCGCAATCTGAATTCCCGACTGTACTTCTACTCCTACTTCATTCATTGCTTGTACAGTCTCATGTACGTCTGCTTGTATTTCATTGATTAAACTTCCAATTTCCATTGAAGACTCGGATGATTGCTCCGCCAACTTCCTAACTTCATCGGCGACAATTGCAAATCCTCGCCCCTGTTCACCTGCTCTAGCTGCTTCAATTGCTGCATTCAATGCTAATAAATTTGTTTGTTCCGCAATATTTTGAATCGCTTCTAATATACTTCCAATTTGTTGAGATTTCTTATCTAATAATTTTATTACATTATCAGATTGAGAAACCGAGTGATGTATAGACTGCATTTGTGTTACAGTTTGTTCTACTAATTGTTCACCTTCATTGGCTTTTTGTTTTGTGTATATAGATGAAGCCGATACTTCAGAAGCATTCTCAGCTACGTATTGAATATTTCGTGTTACCTCACCAATTAATTCAGCTCCAGACTCAACTTCATTATTTTGAACCTCTGCACTATTCGATATTTCTTCCATTTCTTTTGTAATTTGTTCTGTCGCAACACTTGCTTGCTCTACGCTTGCAGTTAGTTCCTCAGACGAAGCAGCCACATGTCCTGCAGATGTGTTAATTTGAGAAATTATATTACGTAACGACTCTGCCATTGTATTAAAACTACCACCTAATTGACCAAGTTCATCCTTCGAACGAATATCTATTTTCTCAGTTAAATCTCCCTGACTAATCCTTTGAGCTGAAATAACTAATTGTCTTAGTGGAGTAATAATAGATCTAATTATGAAGAAAATTACAATTCCACCTAATAATAATGAAGCCCCTATTATAGTGAGCGTTTTATAAAAAATAGGATTGGTAGCTTCTTCAATTTCTTTCGTAGGCATTACGCCAGCTATTTTCCAACCTGTTTTTTTGTTTGTCTTAAAGCTTATGTTTCGATCTTCCCCGTTAAGGCTATACGTAATTACGTCATCTTCTTTCTTGTACAGTTCATCCGCTAAAGTTTTCTCTAATTTTTCACCAGGTTTTAGTGATGGATGTACAACTATAGTTTTATCTTGACTGACTATAGATACAAAACCTTGTTTTCCTATTTTAATCATTTTAGAAGTTTTTACGATATCATCAATATTTAAGTCCACACCAATGACACCACTTTTATCAGCATTTTGCTTTGCAATTGCGATTACCATATTTCCTGTAGCCTTTGATTTATATGGTGATGAAACAATAATCTCACCATTTGCCTTTACTGCATCCTTATACCAACTGCTTTCTAATGGATTAAACCCCTCTGGTATTTTGCCAACCGGTGCATGTATAAATTGATTGTTACTGGATGCCGTATAAATTGTTTCTATCTCTGGATGTAACTGTATATATTGATCAAATTTACTCTGTACATTTTCCAATTGATCAGGATTATAATCACCTTGTGTGAGTATCTTTGCAAAATGGGTTACATCTGTATGCTTATTTTCTAATTCATCATCTACAATCTTATCTAAAATACTTACGTTATCTTTTGCTGATTGTAGGATTGTTTCATTAAGATCTGTTTTTGCCTTATTATAAGATGATACTCCTACGATAAAACTAGGTATAATTAATATGGCGATAAATGCCATAGATAACTTCGTTTTAAGCTTTATTTGTCCAATTCTTTCTTTTATATTTAACACTAGATACTTCTCCTTTTCACTTTCACTACTGATATAGTTTCTTTAAATTTTTTCCCTTTATTTTTTCTACATATATTTACGGTACCATTCGAAATAAAATCTCTATTAAATACTATTATCTGCACTTTCTTATTTTACGATTTAAATTTCACAGGCAGCGTTTTACCTATCCTCCTTTCGAATATGTTATCTTTCCATATTCAGCAATTCTAAAACTACGAATTGTTCCCAATAAAATGGATGAAACATAACCTTCATTTAACAGATATTATTTGAACTTGATTGGATAAAAAGTTTAATTTAGCGCTATTCAAATCGGATGAAATTTTCACCATAATAAATTCTCTAAAACGTAACTACGTAAATTTATTCTTTGCATGATTATGTTTAACAGCCTTTGTACCATTCTAAATGCATCACTCTATTCATGAATCATTTACTACGGCCGATTTTGTTGTAAGGGATAAATAAACCATAAATTCTATATAGAAGAATAAAATAAATTGGAGAACTTCATTGTAACACGTATACATAAGTTATAGATATAAAATCCAATAATATATTGCTTTTTTATAATAAATAAATAATTAATTTAGTGTAAATTATATATATATATGCCACCCTAATTGCTGAAAGTGAGAAAAATGTTATTCATTCTTCTCACTTTCAGCAATTAGGCTCTGTTAATATTGATTATTGATAAAAAGTATTAAATATGGGGAGACACCTTAGAGTTGGTGCTTCCCTTAGTTGTTGATTATTCACATTCAAATCTAATATAGGTATTTTCTAAGCCTATTCCTTGCTTTAACGTTTTGCCCAAAGCATAATTATTTGGTAATTCTTTTTCAATGACACAAATAATATAACCTGCTTTTCCTGTTGTTAAATTAGTTAGTTGTAAGTAGTTATTGTTGTCGTAGATATAAGAAATAATATATTCATAGAAATCATTTTCTTTGTCTTCTCTATTCATACCAACATTGTACAACCTAACTCTTGCTCCTGCCCAAATTTCCTCCTCATCATCAACATTACTTAAAGGCATCCATTTCGAGTTATCCAATATTTCACCCTTTTCTTAATTCATTCGTTTATACACTGAATGCTGCTAGACGTAAACTATTATAAGCATCAGTCATTTCATTAATCAGACGACCACCGACAGAGAAAAAAGGCTCAACATAGCGTTTTACCCATTGAAACACTTGCTCTCTCTGTGTGACAAATCACGAATATGTTTCAATAAATTACTGAACGCATTGCTCAACCTTAACACCCCGAATATTTGTTCTTATACAATAAAACTAAGATTTCGGATTGGTTTCAAGTATCAACATTTACCTTTAACAGAGCTTTTATTTAAAATGTGTGCTTGTACTTAATTCTTTAGTTATTTTACATTATAAAAACTCAAAAAGAGAATCTTTCTTCCAAGTTTCACCTATGGAATTATTTGTTTTCTAAAAAAAACTCCCAACATCTTTATCAACTCATTTTAGAATATTTAAACAATAATTTTATATACAAGCTCTGCATAAATTATTCATTTTTCTTATATAAGACCAACCTTATTACTTCTGATAAATCATTAAACATTGGATTATTATACACAAACGCCAAAACATGAGATATTTTGTAGAAATTTGTCTATCAATATGTATGTACACCTATTTGTAGTGGATATAGACTGTGAGGTGTAAGGAGATACCTTACAAAATAATGAAAAGGAGATTAAAGAATGAGTAGATTAACAAAATTCTCAAAGCTAGCATTTGCAACATTAATTGCGGGAAGTAGTTTAAGCGTCTTTGTTTCGTCACACGTTGTACAAGCTGACACCTTAGATCATAATTACCAAGACACGGTCAAATTCATACCACCTTCTAGTGCTAGGCAAGTTTTGGAACAAAAAAACACTATTGTTCCTGAATCAAAAGTTATTAAAAACCATTATGTAAAGTACTCTAAAGCACATTTCCAATCTAAAGAAAGTATACCAAAAGAAATTTATTATTCCTCAGAAGGCTTTAAGGGCTATATACAGACAAGTACCGTTTGGGATATGGGAGATCATTTCATAACGCTATATTCCGGAACCGTTATTCGATGTTAGACTTTTAATACTACCTCTCCAAATGCTTTTAATGATCAATAGCGCACCGGCAATACTGTAAAATCTATAGTTCAAAAAAATAAACCACAAAATCTCTCGATTTCATGGTTTATCAAATATAAAGATAGTGCTAAACGAATACTCTAACATTACCTTCCCCAAAGTTAATTATAGAGTATTTTCAAAAAAAAGGCACTCTTGTAGTGTCTTTTTTAGTATCTTGATTTACACCTATCTTACTTTTTAAAGTTTAATTATTATATAACGTCCTTCCATATTGTATATTTTAATAAGAATTCCACCTACTAGCACCTTATTTTTGCGGCTATTTATTTGTTTCAATATAATAATTTTTCATCTCGTATATACAATAGACAATGATAGCTAAACTCCAACTGACACTATAGTAATCATGTGTGTAGAAGTCATATCCTGCCTTAATACCTTTTTCTATTACAACCAACGTAAACCCTAAAGCCACCCATTTGTTAATTTTCATCTTGAGAAACGTTATAGATATAATTATTAAAAATAAAATATTTGTAAGACCATTTATCATTAGATCATATTTTTGAATGTATACTGCCATTATACAAGCAGCGATATTAGTTGCAATGCCAAAGGCAACCACCGCTCCCCAAATCCTGTCTGAAAGTCCCAATCCTGAGTCAGTCCCTTCCTTTCCCTAATTCATTCCTACACCCTATTCAAGGTATGCTACATTACCCTTGTCTGATGAATATCTATTTATCTTTTCATATAGAGCAAACAAAACCTTTACTTATAATTTTTTCTTTATTAGGCAAACTATGTCTAAGCCGTTTGAACTAGCGGCTTCACTCTTCTGGTAATGGGATAGCAATTTTTTGTAATTGACTAACTCATTCAATTCACTGGCACCGGCAGGCAACAAAATAGTTGTCTGCCATTTTCATGTATAATTTTTTCATTTCATTACAAACCAAGTGTGCGTTGTAATGATTTTAAAAAGTACAGAATTTCATTTTTGAAAAAGTAAAAAGATAAGGCCCTGTCTACTTTTTGTATAGGACTTTTTCTTTTCACATATACTATTTTTGAACCTGTTTTCCAATACCTGTCTGGTGTCTTGAATTCCTCCTAAAAAGGGCGGCAGATACGACTGCACGCCCTTTTTATTTACATGGCTGTTCTATATTCAATAATGTAAATGAAAACTAAAAATGTCATATTACATATTCTTTTCAGTCAAGATTATGTTAAGATTTATTTCTTAGTCGAATTATGGTTTCGTATCTAATTCAGCAATATGTGAACTGTATACCTACAGAAAAGACACCCAAAAGGTGTCTTTTCTTCTTTTAATCTAAAAAACATTTTTCCTTTTCAGTAAGGATTCAATTATCCCCCTAATCTAAACCACGTATATAAAGGCAATTTGATCACGGTACTCAAGAGTTGTCATCTATATCAACATGCTAATAGTTTAATTCCAAACCGAATTTCCAGCACTATATTTGCTTTCTTAAAGATTTTCTGTATTGTTCTTAATTTTGTCAAAATCCTCATATGGCTATACAAAAAATAAATGCTATTATGATTTTAAGAAACTATACGTTCCCTTAACCCTGTATCCGGCTCTGTATTTTTACAGGGTCTTTGTTTAATTTATTTAATTTTATTTGAATTATTAGAGTTGATACACACCCATTTTCAATTAACATCGTTTAGATATTAGATAGGTTTTGAAATGATATATCTATTAGCTTTTTTAATACATAAAATCTAAAATTATATATATATAACCAATTGTGACTATTATTAGATTTCTAAATGTATACTATGCTACACGATTATTAACACTATACATACAGTGTTAATAACTTTAATTGAATATTAGCAATAATAAGTATAAATATTATCAATTTACTATATATTACATTTATGTAAAAATAGATGTATGTTAAGCTTTTTCAAAATCTTTCCCCTAATAAAGATTTGAAGTAGCATTTCATGATTCTCCTTACTGTTAATATGCCTTGAAAAAGAACCCTATAGGGTTCTTTTTCTTCTCATAACATCCTCAGCAAGTCTTATTTAACATATAAAAAAGAACTGCCAATTACTTGCAGCTCTTTTTGCACATTAATATACACCTGTATTAAGTACTTAACACTTTATTGTGTTAGGACTAAACAACTCCGCCTTTTTTGATATAAAAAGCATCTAATTCTATTTGAATTAGATGCTTACATTTAGTTCTTAAGCCAAACATTCTAAACTATTTATGTCCCTGTAAATCTTTTTTAATTACATCCCAGAGTGAATTATCTTGACGTATCGGTTTACCCTCTTCGTCCCATTTTATTTTTCCTGTTCCCAATTCATAATTCATTCCCGTCCATGTGTCTTCACGGAATGCATAGAATGATTTATGCCAACCTTTTTGGTTGAAGATAGAAATAACATCTTGCATGTATTGGGTAGCTCCTGGAACAGTACGGTTAATTCCAAACTCCTCTGCAATAATCCGATTAGATGGTACATGATTTTTCTTAGACCATTGTTGGATTGGCTTCAAAAATTTCTCTAATCCCTGTTTATTCCACATTACAGGTTTCTCTAAATCTCCTACTTTTACTAATCCTGGATATTGATATTCCTTGTTTTGTTTTTCACCTTGGCTCGTTAATTCATAAGGTTCATACATATGAAATGCGTATAGTGTTTTTTTATCATTTACTGGTTTTAAATATTTAAAGGCCCATGGAGTAGCATATAAACCCGAATCTAAAATAACCGGTGTTTCTTGGTCTACTTCACGTATGGAATTAATCACCTTTTGATAAAATCTGTTTAAATCCGCTGTCGTTCCCTTCACTTTTGCATACCATTTCTCGTAATCTTCCGTCCAAAAATCATTATATCTATTATTTTTAGCTGTTTCTGGATGTGGTTCATTTATGATATTATAACCAACCACCGCGGGGTGATCTTTTAGTTCCAGAGCAAGGTCCTTCCAAAATTGACTTGCTTGTTCTTGATACTTCTCTTCTTCCCATATTCTGTCGTCATTCTTGTTATTATTAAATTGACGCCATCGATCACCAGGTAAAGATAACATTGTAAGGACAACTTTCATTCCTTGCGATTGGGCAGCATCTAAATCAGCTTTTAATTTTTCTAGATCCTCCTTTACTATTCCCTGATAGTTATCTGCATTACCTATCAGAAAATCCTTTCCGGAAGTATCTGGTTTATCCTCAAATAGAAAATCTTTATCTTTTGCCCATTTATCAGGTGCTAAACGAACATATTCAATATTTGCTTCTCTTGCACTTTTATAGTTTTCAGGTAATGACGTACTATTCATGAAATTAGTACCCTTCCTTTTTGAATCCCAATAACTAATTTTTGAATCGCTCATGTGATAAGTATCAGCTCTTACATTCATTTCCTGTACTCCAAAACTCATCATGCCTAATAACGCAACAATTGGCAAAAATTTTTTCACAACTTTTCCTTCTTTCTCTTTATATTTTTCACACATAACATACCTTTGTTTTGTTACAGAAATATGGCAATTTCCCAAAAAAAATTTTGAATTTATAAGGTGGTAGTTCATTCATAAAAAAGAAAGAGACAATTAGAACGTTGCTTCATTTAAAAAAAACAAAAAAGGAATCCTTGACGGATTCCTTTTTTGGCAATGCACTCTTTTTCAAATGGTACATTTTGCACCTACGTTTAGTATACCTCATAATTCCTATAAAATAAATAAGATTAAACGAAATTTACTGCATGTATTTTCATGAAAGTATATGAATCTAGAAATTAATACTACTAGGTTCACTTACAAAAGATTTGTGTTCTTTCACTAATAATAAAACATCATACTCCTTTATAATTTTACAAATATAATTAAGTATTTTTATACCTCTCTCTTGAACATTCTATTAGTTGTTCCATAGCAATCTTTTGCGCATGTTCCTCACTATCTATCAAAGTCAATCCTTGTGATATATAACTCCAAAATTCATATCCACAATCCTCCATCCACCTATAAGCTTCTGTTGTATATAGACCATCCTTTCTTTTAATGATTTGAACCTTATAGTTTTTACTTGGAGAAAAAAACTCTTGTATAACCCGCTCCATTTATGCAATATCCTCCTAAAATAAGCGCTAGGCTTTTTCACCTAACCCTACTAATATATTTATCCATGTTTAATCAATCTCATACGGAAATCTTCATCTGCACTATAAAGTTGTAACGTATTTAAATCATAATTTTGTACCTGATATCTAAAACTCTCAGTTCTTTGAGCCTTATGACCGTTCTCAAGGTGAAAGTTATACTTTTGACCAAGTGTTCCTATCACAAACGGAGATAATAGTGCCCCTAAATTAATACCCATATAGAAAATACTGAAACCTGAATCACGACGAGGATCTGATTCACTATATAAATCACCAACAATACTAGATACATTCGGTTTTAATAACCCTGTTCTAAGTACTAAAAATACCATTGAGATAAGTAACGTACTAATCGTTCCTGGTAGAGCTAATATGAGATGACCGATCATACTTAAAACGCCACCCCAAAATATTGTTCTACTTGAACCCAATAGGCGATCTGCAATCCACCCACCAATAATTCCAGACATATAAACTAACAAACCATAGATAGCCATAATGGATGCAGCTGTAGCATGATCCATCCCTAGGCCACCTTTTGAAATGGAATAATACATATAGTAAAGTAATATTGCTCTTATTCCATAGTAAGAAAATCGCTCCCAAAATTCTGTAAAGAATAAAGTAAATAGTCCTTTGGGATGTCCAAAGAAACCATTTTGCGGAACGGTGCGAATGATACCGCTTTTGTTAAGCTTCTCCATACAAATACACTCATAATATACAGATATAGTGATTGTAATTAAGTATATACCAAAAATTAGAAAATTTAAACAAATATACATTTGTTTAATAATTAGATTTTTAAGAAAAAACAAATTATGTATTGTTTTTAATGATAATTCCATGTAAATTAATTAATATAGATATATTAATTAAAACACTAATACTGTATAAATATAAATACAAATGTAGGAGGATCTATATATTGTCAATGAAAGCCGTTGCGATAGAAGAAATTTATCAAGAAATATTGGATGGAAAAAGGAAACGTTTCCCTCCGAATACTTGGAAAGAAGATATGGATAATAAACAGGCCCGCAGAGTAATCACATATTTATTACACAGTATTTTAAAATGGAATAAGGAAGACATCAGAAAAAAGTGGAACACTCAATTGCTTGTAAAATATAAACTACGAGGATTACTCAAACATAGATACGAAAGTAGTCCTTTTAAAGCGATAAATGATTTATATCCAAGTGAGTTTAAAGAATGGGAGTTTGGTATGACTCCTTTAAATTTTTGGACGAAAGAAAAGGCATTAACCATTTTGAAATGGCTGATTGAAGAAAAAGAAAAGTTATCAAAAGAAAAGCTCTTACGGGTATACGGTAAAAGATGGTTAGAACGAAAGAAACTCGGTGCTCCTCTGGCGATGTATTGGAATAGCAGTCCTTTTGCAATAATTAACGATCTGTACCCCAGTCGTTTTAAAGAATGGGAATTTCTTATGACGCCCAATAACTTCTGGACGAAAGAAAAAGCATTAGAAGCATTGAAATGGACTATTGAAGAAAAAGAAAAATTGACTCCCGAACAATTACTGATTGTATACAATATAAAGTGGCTAAAGACTCACAGATTAGCGTCTACATGTCAATTAATGTGGGGGAATAGTCCATTTAAAATGATTAACGACTTATATCAAGGACGTTTTAAAGAATGGGAATTTAAAGTTACGCCTGTTGGCTTTTGGTCTAGAAGTAAAGCATTAGAAGCATTAAGGTGGACCATTGAAGAGAAAGAAAAACTAAACGAGAAACAGCTATTAAAAGTATTTAATCAAAGATGGCTGATAAAACAAAAATTATGGACACCCTTAAAACGCTATTGGAAAGGAAGCCCTTATGAAATGCTTGTTGCTTTGTACCCAAATCGTTTCTCAAAAAGCATGTTAAAAGGGTATTTTAATAATTCAAAAGGAAGTTAAGCATAAGTTTTTATAGCTCGCTGCCATCTCATTTATAGAAAAGTCAGGGGGTACTTTTATTTTCCCCTTTTTTCTTAAACATGTTTACTATTTATAAATTAAATGTTAGTTTTACAAAACATACAAAATGTTAAACTTACAAAAGCCATTGGTATCATGCGTAAATGCTGATATCAATGGCTTTTGGTATAGATATGTAGTAATCATTCTTTTGAATTATTAAAAGGCATAAACTCAGTTTTACTTTTTTCAAGTAATCTGTTCTTAAATTTATCTTTCTTGTCCATCTGTTTGATTGGCTTGGAACTCCATTTTTAATGCAATACTATCCCCTTGGAACACGTTTTGATCTGTGCCGTTGTCTTCAAATATAAACTTTATCCAAAACCAATCCATTTTCCCAGGTTTTAATCCCCCTGTTTCAGTCCACTTAGAATGAAATATTTTTTTGGAGGCAATCTCTGGGCTTTGTGATTTTAGTTCTGCAAGAGTTGTCTCGTATACAGGACTTTTTGCAGGATCCCAATCCCAAAGAAATTGTACTTTAATATGTTTACCGAAATCTTCTGTAGTGTTATTTTGTTTTAAATCGTTTACAGTATAGTCTATTTTCATCATGATATCTTTAATATCTAATGTACCACTATTTTTTAAATTGAATTTCTTTAATATTTTGTCCCCAGGTTTTAAATTTTCTAAGTTAAGTGAAGTAGTTGGTTGCATAGCTAGATCCAATGTACCTGCAACGAATGAATTATTTGTCACCACTTGATCGCTAAAATATGCATATGTTCCCCCACCAATTAAAGATAAACGAAGAGCGGCTGAAACCACTCCAAACCCCAATTTTTTTCCAATAACATTTTTTGTTCCTCCCATATCACTTTTATAATCTTTCTCCCTAGTCAACCGAAAAGGTCCCCGTAATACAGATATACCATTAATTGAGAAAAATTTATATTAAAAGAAGAAAATCCCTTATTAAAGAAGAACTCTTCATATTTTGAAAAAAAGATTGGTCAAAAATAGATTCATTGTTTTGAATTTGTGTACAAATTTTATAAAAAAGTTTGACCATTTTTTTGTAAAACTTACTACAACAATATATGAATATTTTTGACTACAATTGTAATTTATTGTAAAATGATATACATATAAAAGTATTTTAGGGGAAATATAGAAAGAGTATGACTTTCAGCTTTTAAAAGGCTAAAGCATATCCTTTTGTTATTTAAAGGGGGATAAAGAAAAGAGTATGAAGGATTTAAAAAGAAAAAGTATTTATGTTTTATTAATAGTTATAGCAATTATGGGGTTAAGTGCTTGTGGTAAAGATCCATCAGATGATTTGCAATCTAAAAAGTGGAATGTCGTTGCTACCAATGGCGAATCATATACAGCAGAATTCGCTAAAAATACAGTTTCTTTCAAGATAGGGGCTTTTACAAGAGGTTTTACATATAAAATTAACAAAGATGAAATTAGTTTAGAAGAAGATGGGAAAGATCCAATTGTATTTGAAGTAGAAAAAGATGGTGATGAATATAAATTTAAGGCAACGACTTCAGCTATTAAAAAGAAATTTGGAGATTTGACGTTATCACCAAGTAAATAATAAATAAAAAGTCGAGATAAAACTCTGTAATAATTTTACAGAGTTTTTTGTTTGGACCTATATAAGTAATTATTTAAGTAATTTTTACGTTGATACATATTAGTAATATTGTGGATTTGAAATAAATTTTCAAAACGATTAAACTTTATTTCAAATCCACACCTCTTTCGTCTTTTGCCTCATTACTTGTAGCAAAAGTATTACCTTATAAGAATATCGAAATTAAAAATAAGCACAAAAAAGATTCCTTTTATACAAAGGAATCTAGTGGTTCAGCTTTTTTATAAACAGTTCGACTTTATTTCAATTTTACTTCTGTCTTTCTGCTTCTATTTTGTTACCTTTACTATCTACCATTCTTAAAGAACCTGCTCTAAAAAACTCAACAGTATAATCTACCACCGCATTCATTTGTCTAGCATCTATCTTCTTACCGTCTTTAACAAACTCAGTAGGAATCAAAGTTACTTTATTACTGTCTTTATTGTATAACCATGTTCCTGTCATATGGTTGTCTTCATAAGAAGAGTTACCAGTGTCATCATAAGCCGTGAATGACTTATCTTGTCTAAAGTCTAAACCCTTACGAAACTCAGAACCTTTGTAACTACCCCAAGAACCGATTAACTCGTTACCGTCTGCGGATATTTGTACGTTACCATTATCAGAAGTAGTTGACGACTTAGAGTCGGTCTTCGTATCTACATCGAAACCTAAGGCTTTTGCTTCCTTCTCATTATGGGATTCAATAGGGTCGAATCCTTTATGCCAGTACTTGTTACCCTCATTAATCAAGTCCATTGACTTTTTAGACTTTTCTCTATCTTCGTCTGTTACTTTTCCTTTCCCCTTCATAATTTCTACTTGAAGTGCATAGGCTTCACTATAACAGTCTACTGCTTTTAAAATCTCTTTATGAGCGTCTTCAAACTCTTTTGGTGGGTCTATCTTCTTAAACTTAGCGATAATCTTTTGCAACTCAGACTCTTCTTTTAGAATTTCTTTCTTTAAGTCAGTTTCCTTTTTAGTTTTATCCATAGCTATCTCAGTTATTACTGTAATTTTCTGCACTAACTCAGAAGATAAACCAGTCATTCGAGTTGGATACTTCTCTTTTGACAGCTTTTCTTTCGTTTCTGATTTAGATTCTACTTTTTCTTTTGGCTTTGCGTCTGTTTTATCGGTACCACAACCTGCCAATAGCATGAACGGTATCGCAAACGTTACTAGTTTCTTTGCTTTCACTATGCCCCATCCCCTTAGAAAAAATTGTATTTAATTAACATATTGTACCATAACATAATTTGTATAAATAAGATAGAAAGTTTACCCATCATTAATTAAAATGTATACTCTACATAAAAAAAGCACTTGAACATTAAATAACTGTTCTAGTGCCTTATTTCTTCCCTATTTTTCATGTAATTTTAAAAAGAGCCTCCAATTAAAGTCATGTCAATTACAATAAGTGAAAAGAAAAATATATATTCAATCATACTTCCTGTTCTTGTATATATCGGAAATCTTATTTTCATTTTCAAAGGATAAAGCAATTGAATCCCACTTGGTGTAAGGGCATCTAACACTAGATGACTTAATACTCCAATAAACATTCCTATATATATTATGGGGTACTGGGGAACTAGGTACTTAAGAAGTGCCGTTATACCAAACAAAAAGATTAGACTATGTGTTATTGTTCGGTGACCAAAAGTTTTATTGATACCCCAAGATAATAAAGGTATTTTTCTTCCTAAAGTAGATCCTTGATGACAAATATCTGGTATTAATGCCCCAATTATTGATGTGGCCGTTAATAAATATGGATCATCACCTATTCCCGCATAATTATGTGCAATTAAAGCCAATGCTGCTCCTGCAGCTACATGGGTTGGTCCTCTCAATTGCATCCTCCTTTCTATTATTCAAGTCTTATCTTAACAGTTGGCGAATATATAATATCCTTTCACCCAGCGCTCTTTTAACCATCTCAGTTTATATTCCATGCTTGGTGTATAAGCTGCTGCAGAATCCAATAAGTTATATCTATCTAAAATTTCCAAACATCTATTAGGGTTAGTTAAAGTATTTAGAAATTCCAGGTCTTCGCTTTCGAGAGAATTCCATACAATGCCTTTAAAATTAATTGGCAGCAGTTCTAAAATCATATCTCTATCCAAACCTGATGTTTCCAGGAAATTTTGAAGATGAGAGAGGGATAAGTAACTCCAATTGGTACTCTGGTATTCTTCCCCTAAAAAAGTAAAACGATCTAAACCATTACAATTTAATTCATAACTTTTTATTGCTTCTATTCCCCATTTCATCTTTTTCCCCCACAATTATTATTCTCATAATTGACTACTAAGTATGTTCACAAATTTCTACCAGTTCCCTTTAAACAACATAATGGACTTCTCTATTCCTTCTTTTCACATAATGAATATATAGATAGCATGAACAGACCATATTTATTATCATCGTAGAAAAACTAAAAAACACTTTAATTCCCAAAACATCACAGAATAATAAAGCAACCATACTTAAAACATAAAAAATAATAATCTATCAAAAATAGACAAATGTCATTTCTCCCTTTTCTTAAGATTAGTATTATGCAAATGTTGCTTTTTGTAATTTCTCCTTACACTTCCCCAAAACAGAATTCCTAGATTAAAAATTATTGCTATAACTATCATGAGAATCACATACAAAACTAGATTCACTTTTCTACAGATCCCCCCTTTAATTATAAATATAAAAATAACTCTTTATCTAACAGGTTACTATCGGTAACTTGTCCTTCACTTTAAATATATACAAATAATTCTACGAAACTAAGCGACAGTAAAATAATATCAACCTATTCTTAAAAAGAACCAGGCGTATTCAAAACTAGGTCATATTTAATTAACCTGCTCTCCATTCTGCTAAGGTCAATTATCTTCACAAGAAAATTTTCTGATTTTATTCATAGATGTTACAGTCTGGAAAACTCGAAAACAATACTTTTTTCCGGAGAAGTCAATAGAAAATTGTTGAGAAATATTTTTCTGGATACCTAAATATTAACAATTTTGATACAATAATGAGAAATCGCACAATATATAATAGGAGGGTTTTATATGGGAGCAGCAACAGTAACATTAAGTGAAATTACAGAGCTTTTAAATAACTGGCATGACTCTATTCGCGAACTTGATCATGAACAATCAACTAATTTATTTGGAGAAATAAAAAATAAGATTGATAAAATTGAAGAAAACCAAAACGTGCTTTTATACTACTCTTTATTAGAGTTTAGACATAATATGCTTAACAAGGATTATGAAGGCTCTAAAAAATCGCTTGAAAAAATTGAAGATTTTAATAAACCAAGTGAAGAACTTTTGAATTACTACTATAACTTCTTTAAAGCAATTCATAACACAGAAATTGGAGAATATAAAAAGGCTGGTGAATATTTCGATAAAGCCAAACAGTTAATCGCAAATATCCCTGATGAGATTGAGAAAGCTGAATTCTATTATAAAGCAGCAGCATTTTACTATCAGGTAAGGCACCCTTTAGAAGCAGTTAAATATGCAAACCGCGCTTTAAAATTCTACGAACCTGAAACAGGATATGAACTTAATATAGCAGCTTGTAATAATATCCTTGGATTAACATGTACATCACTTAAACAATATGAATATGCGGAAGAATATTTTATTAAGGCTTTAGATATCGTTACAAAAAAACACAACACCATGTTAGGCCTTAAAATTAGACATAATTTAGGTTTTCTATATGCTGAACAGGATCTTTCAGAAGCAGCTATACGAAACCTAACAACAGCTATTGATACTCCAGAAAAAAGTTATAAAGCTATTTTCCTTATTGCAAGAGAAAATTACAAACTTGGAAATACAGAAGAGTCATTAAAATTTATTGAAACTGGGTTAGAAGCATGCAATCGCATCAATAACACGGAATATAAACACCACTTCTCAATATTAAGCGCACTAAACTCGAAAGAATCTACAGAAAAGTCCGAAAATATAATCTCAGAAGGAATTGAGTACTTTGAACAAGAAGGTTTATTAGGGTTCGTTCATGACTATTCGAAACAATTGGCTTTAAAATTCTACTCATCTAACCAGCAAGATAAAGCAAACCAATATTTCTTTAAGTCACACGAAGCCGAAGAAAAACTACGTAAAAAGGAGGCACTAAAATAATGAAGAAAGTAATTCAAGTTTTAGGTATCACTCTAGGATTAGTAGCCGTTTTTGGTTTTACTTCAAACAACACAATACAAAATGCTGAACACGGAGAAACATTTGCACCCAAAGTACAGGATAGCTCTATCCATTACGTAATGAGAGAACACGGAGAAACATTTTAATACTTATAAAGGGCCATACCTCATACATGGCTCTTTTTTTATTATATTAAATTTGATTTATATGCCTTTTAAGATCATATATTCAACTGAATCCATTAAACTTTTACTAGCAGCTAATCCCCCGCCTAACTTCTTTACTTCGCCCAATTTTATGCTAGGAGTTTCACTAATCACAAATCGCGGGATTAACTAATATTTAGAAAGGGTGTAATTTATTCTATGTTAACTACACTTCCGATCATTATGACTACCAATGGCCAGAAATTAAAATGTTCATTTACTAGTATTACAGAACGATGTGATTTTGACCATATCTCCTTCGACATGGAATTTCACGACCTTGTGAATAATTCCAGGGTTGGAATTGCTTCATGTCGTATTCATAAAGAGCATTCTGAAAAAAAAATTGAAATTACTATTACAAGTTTAGATGCAAATCATATTGGAAATGGGGTTGGAACTGCTATGGTATATTCCATATACAGATGGGCATATTTTAGCTATCCTGGTTATGGACTCCTCTTCAATGGAATGATTAGCATGGCCTTCGATGAAGAATATTTAATAGGTTTTTATACAAAAGTTGGATTTAACGTAAAAAATGGTTTCTTTAATCTAAAAATAGAGCAAAATGATTTTCAAAAGTTCTGTATAAATACTGAAAGTAAAATATCTGAGCTATGTTTCACATTTCTAAGTAAACAAAATGAAAGCTATAACAATGAAATAGATAATTATCTAAGTATCCTGTCACATATTGAAAAGAAATATAATTCAATGTCATTAATTTCATTTATTAAACAACGCTATTTTAGACGTAAACAGTCCTATAATGAACATACTCTCATGTAGGTATAAACTAAAGTTTGATGGAATTATTACAAATAACCTTCACACTAAATCAAGAATAGGAAACAAGTTTTAAAAGGCACAATCGAAACTTGTTCTCTATTCTTATGTTATCTTATTTCTGTTTCTACACCATGATTGTATAGCTGGATGGTATCCTCAGTAAAATCCTGAACGACTGTTGCAAGTTCTTGTAATTTCTCCTGCGTTACCCCATTAATATACCAAACAAAATTACTATTGGATTCTGAATCAGTTGATATGGAACCAATGGTTATTTTATATTCTGTAGTTTCTGTTACCGTTTCTTCATATGATTTCTTTACCTCATACTGATACTTTTCAAGACGAATAAACATATCTCGCCAGAATAAATCAGCAATTTCCATTTGATGATACCAGACTTTACGAATATAATCTGGAATACTTCTTGTGTTTTCTAACAAGTACCCCTCTGCCTTTGTGGGGGGATGGATCATTGCATGAATCGCGTCCGCAATATAATGTGCTGTTGGATGATTACGAACCAAGATACGACGTGTTTCCTGACGCACTTGTAAAAGAACATCGTAATAAAAATACATCATGTCACGAGTCGTAGTAGCAAGCTCCCCCTTTTGAAATGGAACCATAGTACCGTTGTGAAATGTAAGTGACGCATCACCAAGATTCCATATATATGTTTGCAAATTCTAGTCCCCTTTCGTGTTTTTTTATATGTAGTATAATCTCCCCATTTCAAAAAAGCATTTATTCAGTAATAAGAAACAATCCTAATATCCCTTTTACACTTTCTAATCTAACCTTCAATTTATAAGGACTTAGAGAGACACTCTAAAGCTAAAAAATATTAATATTTAGATATAACTCAATCAAATTATACATATAATGGATAACTTATGTTAAAATACCATTGAATATTATAAAAATACTAATTATTCAAACAGTGAAAAGGGGCATATAAATGGGGAATTCAACAACCAAATCAAAAAAACTAGTAGGGTTTGTAGCAACAGCAACATTAGCTACATCAATGATTACAGGGGTAGGTAATGCAAGTGCGCAAACGACAGATACATTAAAAACGGCTGAGCCAGTACAGGAAAAAGCAAAAGACAAGAAAGAAGAACGTCCAGAAAGCTTATTTCCATACTTAGATGTAAACTATGAAACTACAATATATGTAGGAGATCCATTTGATCCAATGTCGGAAGTGTCAGCTTATGATTCAAAAGATGGAGATATTACTGATAAAATAAACATAGTTGGTGAAGTAGATCCTTTTGAGCCAGGCGGGTATAATTTAGATTATACGGTTACTAATTCTAGAGGTTTTTCAGTAATTAAACAGGTACATGTATGGGTTAAGAGGGGGGAGAAACCTACATTAAGATTGCCTTATAGAGTATCGATTAATGTAGGAGATAAATTTGACCCAATGGCAGGAGTATCGGCTATTGATGAAAAAGACGGTGACATTACTTCTAAAATAAAAGTTGAGGGTAATGTAGATACTTCTAAACCTGGTACTTATGAGGTAACTTACTCGGTTACTAATTCTAAGGGTCTTACAATAGTTAGGAAACAACCAGTTAAGGTTAAAGAAACGGAAGGAACAAAAAATGAAGCTCCTGTATTAACTGTACCATTTAGTACTACACTTCATGTTGGTGAAGAGTTTGATCCAATGGCTGGTGTGTCTGCTACTGATAAAGAAGATGGCAATTTAACTAATAAAGTTAAATATAAAGGTAATGTAGATACTTCTAAACCTGGTAAATACATTGTAGAATATTGGGTTGTTGATTCTAAAGGAGTTAATGCGACAGCTACACGATCTGTAATTGTGAAAGAAAATGAAGAAACTCCCGATATGGAACCAAAATTAACTGCACCTACTAAAACAACGATTAATGTAGGAGATAAATTTGATCCAATGGCAAGAGTTAAAGCTATTGATAATGAAGATGGTGACATTACTTCTAAAGTAACTATTGATGGTAACGTAGATACTTCTAAACCAGGTGCTTACGAGTTAACTTATACTGTTTTAGACTCTAAAGGGCATAAAGTTACCACTAAACAAACTGTAACTGTGAAACAAACAGTAGAAACAAAAAATGAAGCGCCTGTTTTAACGGTACCTGCTGAAGCTACTATCAATATAGGAGATAAATTTGATCCAATGTCTGGTGTATCTGCTACTGATAAAGAAGATGGCGACATTACTTCTAAAGTAACTGTTGATGGTAGCGTAGATGCCTCTAAACCTGGTACTTACCAGTTAACTTATACTGTTTCAGACTCCAATGGACATACTGTTACTGCTAAACAAACTGTAACTGTGAAACAGAAAGTAGAGCCTAAAGATGAAGTCCCAGTTTTAACGGTACCTGCTGAAGCTACTATCAATATAGAAGATAAATTTGATCCAATGGCTGGTGTATCTGCTACTGATAAAGAAGACGGTGATATTACTTCTAAAGTAACAGTCGATGGCAGCGTAAATGCTTCTAAACCTGGTACTTACGAGTTAACTTATACTGTTTTAGACTCTAAAGGGCATACTGTTATCGCTAAACAAACTGTAACTGTGAAACAGAAAGTAGAAACAACAAATGAAGCACCTGTATTAACTGTGCCATTTACTACTACACTTCGTGTCGGTGAAGCATTTGATCCAATGGCTGGTGTAACTGCATCTGATAAGGAAGATGGTAATTTAACTAATAAAATTAAATATAAAGGTAATGTAGATACTTCCAAACCCGGTAAATACATTGTAGAATATTGGGTTGTTGATTCTAAAGGAGTTAATGCGACAGCTACACAATCTGTAATTGTAAAAGAAAATGAAGAAACTCCCGATACGGAACCGAAATTAACTGTACCTACTAGAACAACGATTAATGTAGGGGATAAATTCAATCCACTTTCTGGCGTTAAAGCTATTGATAATGAAGACGGCGATATTACTGATAAAGTAACAGTTGATGGCAGCGTTGATGCTTCTAAACCTGGTACTTATGAGTTAACTTATACAGTTTCAGACTCTAAAGGGCATACTGTTACCGCTAAGCAAACTGTCACAGTGAAACAAAAAGTAGAATCAAAAGATGAAGATCCAGTTTTAACTGTACCTACTGAAGTAACCCTTCATGTCGGCGATAAATACAGCCCACTTTCTGGCGTTAAAGCTATCGATAAAGAAGATGGCGATATTACTGACAAAGTAATTCATATGGGCGAAGTTGATACATCTAAAGCAGGTAATTTCGAAGTGAAGTTTCTAGTTCGTGATGCAAGTGGAAATGAAGTAACGGCCACACAAAAAGTAACTGTAAAGGATACAGACACTGAAAACGGTTCTGATAATAGTAATAACAATACTAATTCTGGAGAAGGTCCTGACAATAGTAATAATAATACTACCGGAAACGTCTCTGACAATAACAACACTAATAGTACTTTGGATAATAAAAAACCTACCATTAAAGAGCTTCCAAAAACAGGTGCAAGTTCAAATAATGGTACCGCTGTAGGTATATTAGCAATTCTTGCAGGTATGTTAATTACTTTTGGTCGTAAATTTAAAAAGGCTGTAAAATAGAGCTATTCATAGTCTCCAAATCCTGTAGTAAAGATATTATATTTGAGACGTAAGAGGTGGATAAATAGCATGATAAATCAAGCTGAATGGTTGTGGCAACGTATTATCGAAAGAGGATCAAATTCTGAAGGTAACTTTAAAGAATCGTTAAATCTTCAGCCAGGTGCAAGTGATGAAGATTTTCAACTTATTGAGGATACACTGGGGCTTACACTCCCTGAAGAAATGAAGAGCTTTTACAGAGTGTATAACGGACAAATTTGGGAACCCGGGGTGAATCCATTTGTAAGAAATTTGACTCTGTCTCCTATTTCTGAAATTATGGATAATTGGAAATTTTTACAGGAAGAATTCGATCCTGATGATGATTTAGAGCCAGATATTGAAAAAGAGCTTAAACCAGCTCTTTGGAATTCTAAGTGGATTCCAATTGCAGAAAATGGTGGCGGAGATTACCTTTGTATTGATACAGATCCATCTGAAGTTGGGTTTTCAGGACAGGTTTTATACTATTACCATGACTGGGGAAGGCGTGCTATTGAGGCAAAGAATATTTTTGCATTCATCGAAATTTGTTTAAAAGAAGAGAATTGTGAATAAATGTACCTAAAGTAATGTGTGCTTTAGGTACATAATGTGAAATGAAAATAAAGTTATTTAATGTAGTGCTATCCTAAGGAGAAGTAAAAAATCCCTCTTGGTAATAGCACTATTTTTATACCGTAAACAGTTGTTTTGTACCTTTTAAGACACTTACATAAAATTGGTATTTTTTAAATTCTTAATCTACCCCTGTTTCAATTTAAAGCAGATTGTTTGCTTTTCGCGGATACGCTTTCCTGAACACGATAGCAGCACCAAGCGCCGAGGCCGCCGGTACGAAGATGTCGCCCGAGTTCGTCTCCGCTATCGGTAAACCGTTCTCTTCGAGATAACTTCGGGTGTGGGAGATATCGCTCACTGCTACCGCGTACCCGGCGAATCCCGGCACCGGGGGTGCCATCTCTCCTGGTAGCAACTCTGACAACCGCGATCTGGGAACGATTGTGATGCGAGCCCCTTCCAAATTGAAGATGTGTGTCACTCCATTCGTTCGGACCTCACAATCCAAGTATCGGCCGTATCGCCTAGTGAATTCGTCCAGCTCGGAATCGTCTACGCATAAGATTGATTCGACTAGATCCGTCGCCCCATTCGGATGGTTCGGAGGCATTTGCTCCTCCATTATGACTGAGGGTGGGCTTTCCGCTGCAGCCAAACGACCTTCGTGCACGTTGTCCCCGTCAATTTCCAAATAGCGCACAGGAATAAGTTGAATTCCTCCGTGCATCTCAAGAGGTCGCTGCACGGTGTTAACGCCGCTATGACTGATTCCACTCCGTTGGAAACGGTCCGCTGTCTGGTCGGCATCCTCTGTACCGAAACAAAGAATATGCGCTCCTTCATAACGGGATAGACATCTGGAGACAGTATCGACAGTGCGTTTGATTTTTCCAATTATTGCTTGGAGCACATCCGGCGATGCCTGCAACGGAACGAGTTTTGCATTGAGCGGAATCCTCGCGCCTTTCTCGGCAACCGTTACGATTTCGATGAAGCTGCTTAAAAATTCGACATGCGAATTGGCTGCTCCGAATGGCTTCGGATGTTCTCCTTCATTTTCAGCCAACGCCGGATAGGACGGCGGTGAACAGACAAATCCCAGTTTTCTGTACAGCTCGAGTGTAGCTTCCATATCGGAGACTACATGGCCGACGTGATGAATGAATTTAATTTCAGCATGCATCTGCATTCACTCTCCTTGAATTCAATAATTGTGATAAGAGAAAAATTTGTATTAATTACATTGAACAATTTGGGCTAGAGACACATAGCCATCAAGCTAAAGTTTTATTGCACCCCTAGAACGAAATTTTTAGGCATTCTTGTAATGAAGAAGCTTATTTATCGTTTTTGGGGTGACTTGTTTTCTTAAGTTGATGGATATGTGATGGTACCCCAATTTATAATCCTTTGTTTAGTTGATTATTCTTATTTTTAAGATCCTCGATGCTTTACATCTGCGGGTACGCCTCCCGCTATAGGCTATGTCCTCATCCAAAAGAAATTAATCCCTTATTATAATTCCATTGTTTTATGCTCTTTCGCGTATAGTATGTAGTCTTATATTTTCAGCTAATTTATTGTGAAAAGACTACGGAAATTTTAAAAGCTCAAACAAGCATACCCCGTTCTAATTTAGAACGGGGTTAAAAATAGATTTGCTTAATTTTTAATTTAAGATAATTAACTATCCTAAAAATATAAAGATGAAGTTGTTAGATTATTTAAAAATTTCATTGAACAATTGCTCCATATACTTAAGTAAGGAGTGTACTTTTATAGCAACTTCTTTTGTTTTAACTTATTTTCTTGAACTATCCCCACTTTCACTTCGTTTAGAAGTAGGGGATTCCTAAGTAAAGAGTTCTATTGAACTCTAATTTATTAGGCTATCTCCGCAGTCCTTGCGGTTAGAAGCCTTATCGCTTCATTCTTTAGATTGATACTT